>NZ_WIVR01000059.1:0-33541 GCF_009600525.1 Pseudomonas sp. FSL R10-1350 | reverse complement strand
GGGCAAGGGCGGCTTGTTCTGGCTGACGTTTGCCGGTGAGCTGGCCGCCTTGGCGACTTTCGGCCAAGGCATTCTCAGCGCATCGTGGCTTGCGGTGCTGGCGGCGGTTGTGGTGTTCGCTGCCAGCCGATTCACAGCGTTGTCGGTCAGCCGCCAACCTGTGCGGCGCAATGCGTCGGGGTGGGGGTTGCCGCTGGCCGTGCTGCTGGTCAGCCAGGCGTTGGTGATCTGGCGTGTCTTAACCCCGGATACGGCCAACGCGTTGTTTGAGTTCCCGGCGAACCGGCAGCTGTTATTGCTGGCAGCCGACAGCATCGACCAATTCATTGGCTGGTCCCAGGTGGCGTTCGAAGGTGCGTTTATCGGTGTGATCGTTGCTGTGCGCACCGTTATCGAGGGCATAGAGAACGTCTTGGGTTGGTTGCCATGGTCCGTTTCGGCACTGGCTTTAGTGTTGCTGGCCTGGCGTTCGGCGGGGTTGGGGCTGGCCCTGACCAGCAGCGTTGCACTGCTCTACATAGGCCTGTTCGGCTTTTGGGAGCGCACCATCTCCACGCTGGCGCTGGTGGGTTCATCGGTTTTGATTGCCTTGGTCATCGGCGTGCCTACCGGCATTGTGCTGGCGAAACGGGCGCGGATACGCCGTGTGGTCACACCGTTGCTGGATGCCATGCAGACGCTGCCCACGTTTGTGTATCTGATTCCTGCCGTGGCGTTCTTCTCTGTGGGCAAAACGCCTGCGGTCATTGCCACGGTCATTTTTGCCCTGGCGCCGATGATCCGCCTGACGTCGCTGGGTATCCAGGAAGTGCCCAAGGATGCCGTCGAGGCTGCTGTCGCCCACGGTGCCAGCCCTTGGCAAACCCTGGTCAAAGTGCAATTGCCGCTGGCGCGCCGTTCGCTGCTGCTGGGGATTAACCAGACCATTGTCATGAGCTTGTCGATGGTGGTGGTCGCTGCGCTGATTGGCGCGGGCGGGCTGGGCTACGACGTGATGACGGCGCTGCGCAACATCAAGGGCGGCGAGGGCATCCTCGCGGGGGTGGCGATTGTTCTGTGTGCATTAATTCCGGATCGAATCATTCAATCGAGCTTGCGCAAGCAAGATCGCGCGCACCATTAACTGTGAGACTTATCGTGAAGACACCTCTGTTGCGTTCATTGGGGGCAGCCGCGCTGCTGGCCTCCCTGATTCTTCCGGCCAGCGCATTCGCCAAAGAAAAAATTGTCATTGGTGAGCAGAACTGGACCGGTGCCATTGCTATTCAGAACATCCTCGGCGAGGTGATCAAAAGTCGCCTCTATGGCGATGTCTCGTACCTGGCCGGTGACGTCCCGGTACTGTTCAGCGCTGCCGCCAAAGGCGATGGCTCGGTGGACGTGCTGACCGATATCTGGTTGCCGAACCAGTCGGCGGCCTGGGCCAAATATGTCACGGGTGGTACGCGCTCACTGGTGCCGAACCTCAAACCCTATGCGGGCGAACAAGGCTTTTATATCCCAGGGTATTGGCAGGACAAATACGGCGTTAAATCCGTCTACGATCTGAAAAAACCTGAAATCGCCAAGCTCTTCGAACCGCTAGGTGGCGGTAAGGCTCAATTGTTGGTCGGACCGGCGGGTTGGGAGTCGACCTACATTGGTGAAATCAAGGCCAAGGATTACGGTTTTGCAGACAAGTTCGAGTCTGTGTCCACCGAAGCCTCCGTCACTTACGCCAAGCTGGCTGCGGCTTACAAGGCGGGGCGCGGCGTGGTCTTTTACGCCTACACCCCGGACTGGATCTTCTCGGCCTTTGACCTGCGCCGCCTGCAAGAGCCTGCGTTCGATGGCTATGCCCAGGACAACAAAAAGGGTGACCCGCTGTACAAAGCTGACGGCTGCTGGAAGTTTATCAGCCCGACAGTTGACCCTGACTGGCTGAACAAGAGCCAGATCACCTGCGCTTATCCGGACGCCAAAGTGCATATCCTGGCATCAACTGCCTTGCAGAAACGCGCGCCAAAAATTGCCGAGTTCCTGCGCAACGTAGCCATTGACCCGGCGCAGTTGAATGACCTGATCCTGAAGATCGAAAAGCAAAAAGTACCGGCTGATATCGCGGCCAAAGAATGGATCAAGGCCAACCCTGCCACGGTTGATCAGTGGCTGGCAGCCCCGGCGCCGACCGTGAGTGCCAACTTATGAGTAGTGCCCGTACCCAATGCACCGTTGCATTCGAGTTTATTGCGGGAAAAAGAGGAGAGGGGCGTGACTGATTTTAATAAAGAGGCACTGGTTGAACAGGCGACCTTTGGCGCCGGTTGTTTTTGGGGCGCAGAGGCGTCGTTCCGGGCATTGCCTGGTGTGATCGACAGCCGGGTGGGTTTTGCCCGCTTTGCCGAGGATGAGTCTGCGTTGATCGAGGTGGTACAGGTCGACTTCGATGCCCAGGTGATTACCTACGATCAACTGATTGCTCACTTCTGGACCGTGCACGATCCCGCCTCTGTGGACCGCCAAGGTGCAGATGTCGGTATCAAATACCGCTCAGCGCTGTTTTTCGGGTCTGAAGAGCAGGCGAAGGTCGCATCTGTTGCAAAGCAAGCGCTTGAGGCGTCGGGAACATTGAGTCGGCCTGTCGCGACGGTGATCGTGCCGTTAGTTGAGTTTGTGCTGGCCGATGAGGAGCATCAGCGATACCTCGAAAAACATGGCGGCAGCGCCTGTTCCATTTAATGGCTGCGCAGCGGCGTTGACGTATCAGTCGCATTCTATGGCGGCTGATACAAAACCTGTGATATCGTCCCCGGCATCTTCCTGGAGCATGTCGGTCAATGGCATGTCCACGTACATTTGATGAAGCAAAGGTTCTGAGCGCCGTTGTCGACGCATTCTGGGTGCGTGGCTATGAAGGCACGTCTACCCGGGATCTGGTCAGGTGTACGGGCCTCAACCAGCCCAGTCTCTATAACGCGTTTGGCGACAAACGCTGCCTGTATCGTCGTGCCCTCACGCACTATCTGGAATGCAGTGTGCGTGAGCGGATCCGGCGCCTTGAAGGGCTGCCGGATGCCGGAACGGCCATCACTTTATTCTTCACAGAAGTTCTGGATCGTACGTTGAACGATCCGCTTCATCGTGGGTGCCTGCTGGTGAACTCTGCGCTTGAGGCGCATACAGATGACGCGGACTTGCGCCAGGCCATCGCAGAAGAGTTCGAGACCATTCGCAGTTTTTTCGAAAGCCGTTTGCAGGTCTTTAGCCTGCAAGGTGACGGTGTCAGGGAGATTGATGCGAAGCAGGGAGCTCACCATTTACTGAGTCTGTTACTGGGTGTTCGCGTTTTAGCGCGCCTTAACCCCGACCCCGCGTGCGTCACAGACGCGGTTGACCTTGCACTTAACAGCCTTGGGCTGATGCCTTTGGCGCTTGCGACGCTCACTAAAAGCCCCTGCACGGAGTCACCATGATCAAGTTCTACTATCACCCGTCTCCCAACCCTGCCAAGGTCGCGCTGTTCCTTGAGGAATCAGGCCTCGCGTATGAACTGGTGCCTGTTGATACCCGCAAGGGTGAGCAGCACGAACCGGCGTTTCTTAAAATCAATCCCAACGCCAAGACACCGGCATTGGTTGACGACGACAACATTGTGTTCGACAGCAACGCCATGCTGCTTTATCTGGCCGAGAAGACCGGGAAGTTCTTGCCTGCCGATAACCTTAAAGCCCGCGGTGAAATGTTGTCCTGGTTGATGTTCGTGGCCACCGGCATTGGCCCTTACTCGGGCCAGCATGTGCATTTCAAGCACTTCGCCCCGCAGCCCAAAGATTACGCCGTTACCCGCTACACCTTCGAAGCCTGGCGCCACTGGCAGATCCTCAACGATCGTCTGGCCAACCAGCCTTACATGCTGGGCAATGAGTACACCTTGGTGGACATGGCCGTGTGGGGCTGGGCGCGCGCGGTGCCTTTCATCCTGGGGGAGGATGCGTGGGAAAAACTGCCGCACGTCAAACGCCTGCTGGACGAGATCAATGCTCGCCCGGCCGCGCAACGTGCCGAAGCCCTGAAGACCCGGCACACCTATAAAACTGAAATGGATGCTGCTGCTCGTAAAGCCATGTTTCCGCAGATTGCAGACTAGAAACGTCCGTTGAGACGGTGAATGCCGGGGAGGGAATGTGCGCTTTCTGCCAGTGCCTTTCCCTCACCTTTGTCGCTGCCCACGCACGAGGGCTGCGATTGATCGGCAAAGCAGATGGTGCGGTTACGCCCGTGTGCCTTGGCTTCATAAACCGCTATATCGGCCTGCGCCAGTAGATGCTCAAGCAGTATCCCGGCTTCGTGTCCGTTCAGCGCCATGCTTGAAACACCGATGCTGACGGTGATGCTTTCACCGGCCACCTGGACCCTGGAAATATGCTGGTGTACCCGCTTGGCCGCGCGTGTTGCGCCTTCAAGGTCCGAGTTGGGCAGCCACAGGGCAAACTCTTCGCCGCCATGGCGAATGACGCTGTCCTGCGCGCGAGCACTGTCTAACAGTCGTTGGGCCACGTTGCGCAACACATTGTCACCCTCGGCATGGCCAAACCGGTCGTTGATCTGCTTGAAAAAGTCGATGTCTATCAGTAACAAACTGCTGACCGATTGACTGTTTGCGGTGAGCATCCACTGTTTGACATTGCGCGTCAGGGCGCGCCTGTTGCCCAAGTTGGTCAGTGGGTCCGTCAGGCTTAGATGGGCGAACTTGTCTGCTTTGATTCGGGCCTCTTGCGCATACTCGCTCAGTTGAGCATTGGCATACTGCAGTTCAGTGTTGACTTCAGTCAGTTGCAAGGCGGTCTCTTGGGCATGTTGGCGTGCCTTGAGCAACTCGGCTTCAAAGCGTTGTCGCTCTTTGGCGACGAAAAACACCCAGATCACCACCTGTTCGCTCTCGGTCTGACTGATCCGCGCGTTCGTCATCACCGGTAGCAGTTGCCCATTGGTGGTCAGCAATTGCAGGTACAGCTCGCTGAATTCACCATTTTTAAGCAGCATCGGCCAGGCATAGCTGTGCAGCAAAATACGCGAAGCGGGTGGGAAGTAACTGTCTAGATAATCGCAATTTTCAGGCGCCACGAGTTGCCTGAAGTCCCGATTGGTATGCAGTACGTGACCATTACAGTTTGTGACTACTACCGGGCAGGGCAGCCGCTCAAGGTAAAACACAACTGTCGCTCCCTGACAGATAGTGACGTATTGCCGAAGCCACCTGATCTGGGTGACTCATGTGGGCGCAATGCCCGGTGACGTCCAGAACTTGCAGGACGCTGTGTTTCAGATGTTTGTTCAGGTACTCCCCGACGGGCAGGGGCACCAGCGTATCGCGGCGATGTTGCAGAATGAGGCTGGGTGTTGTGCAACGGCCCAGCGCTTGGCGAATGTCGGAGAAGAAAGTGGCCTGGGCGAATTGCCGCGCCATGACCGGGTCTGTTGAGCAGAAACTGCCTGCCAACTGAGCCGTGATCGGCGAATCTGCCTGTGAACCTGTCACGACGGGGGCAAAGTACTCTGCCCATCCGATGTAGTTCTGATCCATGAGGGCCAGCAACCCTTCGAGGTCTGCTCGCTCGAAGCCGCCACTATACGCGGGAGGGTCGTTCAAGAAACAGGGCGAAGGCCCCACCAGGACCATTTGTGAGAAAAGGTCAGGACGTTGGATCGACGCCAGGATGCCGATACTGCAACTGACGGAGTGCCCGACGAAGATCACGTCTTTGGACAGGCCCAAAGCGTCGCACACCTCGATCAGGTCTTGCGCATAACCGGCCAGCGAGCTGTACCTGAGCGCATCAAATGCTCGCGCATCCGAGCGGCCGCTGCCTACATAGTCGAATAATATTTGCCGGTGGGTGGCGGCAAACTCCGGCGTCAGGAGATGCCACATGTCCTGATTACAGCCAAATCCATGGGCGTAAATGATGACCGGTGCATCGGGGTTCGCGTGGGGCAATTGCTTAACGTTGTTGCGCTGGATGATACCCACTTCTGCAACACCTCTGTTAAGGGGGCGGTGATCAGAGGCCACAACACAGTCCAAGGTTTGTGTCGACAATATGGCGTCAGTAGCGCGTCAGTATAACGAGGGTGATGGCAAAACGGCATCCCTGGCTTAGGCGCCAGGCCGCAGCCTGCAACAGCGCTTGCAGGCTGCGTGGGGGTTCGCTCTATAAAGCGGCTGTGCGCAAGGCGTGTTTTTTCTCCGGGCCCGGCACGTCGTGCAGGGATATGCGCGATGTTTCTGGCAGCGCCAAGCCGCCTGCCAGGGCGAGTACCGCAACGACCATCAGGTAAAACGCTGGCGACAGGTTACTGCCGGTGGTGCTGATAAGCCAGGTGGCTACCAGCGGTGCGGTGCCGCCAAACAAGGTGTAGGCCATGTTGTAGGTGATGGCCGAGGCGGTGTAACGAGTGCGGGTCGGGAAGGTTTCCGAGAGCAGGGCGGCGGTCACCACGCCACACAGCACCGCGCCAATCGCCAGCAGCATGACGCCGATGACAGACGCAGCGAACCCGCCGGAGCTGGCCATCAGGAACGACGGGTACACGGCGACGATCAGCAGTGCGCAGGCGGTCATGACCGTGGCCCGACGCCCCACACGGTCGGAATACAGCCCGGCCAGCGGGCAGATGGCGGCAGCGAAGATCAGGGCAATCAACGACACCAGCAAGGCCATGGCACGGCTCAAGCCGCCAGCCACTTGCAAGTAGGTGGCGAAGTAGGTGGTGAACATATAGAACGACAGCGCCGTCAGCGACACAAAAGCGCCCAGACAGCAGATGGCAGCGCCATGATTGCGCAAGGTTTCTTTGAGTGGCGAATGGGCGACGTCGTGTTCTTCGGTGACCGCCTGGAACGCCGGGGTTTCATCCAGTTTGTTACGCATGTACAGGCCGACCAGCCCCAGTGGCGCGGCAATCAGAAACGGCACGCGCCAGCCCCAACTGCTCATGGCTTCTGCCGACAACGAAGCCTCAAGGGCATAAGCCGCCACGGCCGCTGCGGCGAAGGCGGAGAACGTCGATACCGGTACAAAGCTGCCGTACCAGGCCCGCTTATGGTCGGGCGCGTGCTCCATCAGGTAGGCGCACGCGCCTGCGTATTCGCCGCCCGCTGAAAAGCCCTGGGCGCAACGGATCAGCGTCAACAGAATCGGCGCCATTACCCCGATAGCCGCATAGGTGGGCAGCACGCCGATCAGGGTTGTCGCCGCGGCCATCAGCAAAATGGTCATGGCCAGGGTTCGCTTGCGGCCGATGCGGTCGCCGAGCATGCCGAAAATTACCCCGCCCAGGGGGCGAAAGGCAAAGGCAACCGCGAACACGGCAAAGGTTTTGAGCAGCGCCGCGCTGGCGTCTTCACTGGGGAAGAACTGCTGGGCGATGGTGGTTGCGAGAAAGCCATACACCGCGAAATCAAACCACTCGACAAAGTTGCCGATCGAGGCCGCGACAATCACTTTTCTCAGCGTTTTAGGGCTGACGTGCCCGGTTGTGGTGCTGGTCATATGAGCCTCGATAATGGATCCGTGATCGATCGATTATCGGGGCAGCCCTGAGGGGGGAACGCTTCAAAAGTGCCCTCGACGTATTCAGGAACGACGCTGGGCCTTGTCAGTTTGTGTCAAAAAAATAGTGATCAAGGCGCGGATCACGGCGGGTAACGCTTCCAGATCGCGGACCAGAATGCTGCGCTCACGTACGCGCCAGGGTTCATCGAGTTCGACGATGTGCAAGCCCATGGTCTGTTGATGACGCCGGGCCGAGGATTCCGGCAGGATCGCCAGGCCGACTCCGGCTTCAACCATGCGGCACATAGCCTCGAAGCTGTAGACCTTGATGCGCATGTTCAACGTCTGGCCGCTCAGGGCGACTTGTTCATTCAAAAAGCGCAGCAGCGTGGTGCCTTCATGCAAGCCGATGTGGGGATAGGCCAGGGTCTCGGTCAATTTGACCTTTTTGCGTGCTGCCAGTGGATGGTCGAGCGGGGTGACCAGAATCAAATGGTCGGTGCTGAAATGGATGACCTGCAAGCCATCTGCCTTGATCGGCCCGGCGATGATGCCCAGGTCGGTGGAGCCGTCCATCACGCCGCGCACGATGTCACGACTGAGTCGCTCCTGAAGGTCGACGGTAACGCCCGGTCGTTCAGCGAGAAACCCGGCAAGGATTTCCGGCAAGAATTCGGTCGCGGCCGTGGTGTTGGCGAAGATCTTGATATGCCCGCTGGCTTCGGCTCCGTACTCGGTGAACTCGTTTTTCATGTAGTCCACCTGGCGCATGATCACCCGCGCATGGTGCAAAAACAGCTTGCCTGCGGGCGTCAGTTCTACACCCCGGCTGTCACGGTACAACAGGCGGCTGGCCAGGCTTTCTTCCAGGCTTTTGATGCGCGCACTGGCCGCAGCAGGGGACATGAACGCCTTGCGCGCGCCTTGGGTCATGCTGGGGGATTCGGCGATTTGAATGAACAGGCGCAGGTCGACTAAATCGAAGTGCATGGCAGATTTCCGCTGGGTGTGAGTGCTGGCCTACAACATTGGCGTTAAGCAAATCCGAACGCCCCCTTACGAAAACGCAGATTCACAGATCGCCGGGCTTTTAGCAATCTTGGCTAAAACAACAAGCCACGGGACATTACCGATGAGCGATAACGCACTGTCCACCTGGATCGGTCGCACTGAAGAGATCCACGATCACCTCAGCCTCAACCTGGTCACCCGCATCGCTGCGACATTGGGCGAGCGCGTGCCACAGGCTGGCGAGCCCTTACCTGCGCTGTGGCAATGGTGCTTCTTCCAGCCGGCCGTTGAGGCGAGCGGCCTGGGCGGCGACGGGCATCCGGCCCGGGGTAGTTTTTTGCCCCCGGCGCACAACCGCAATCGCATGTGGGCGGGCGGGCGTTTTGAGTTTTACGCGCCACTGAAAGTGGGTGCTGACGCAACGCGGGTTTCCACCATCACCAACGTTCAGGAAAAACACGGCAAGACCGGTTCGCTGCTGTTTGTCACGGTCCAGCATGACTACCTGCAAGACGGCCAACTGGCGATCCGTGAAGAGCAGGACATCGTCTACCGTGAACCGACGCCGCCTAAATTGACCAGCGGCGAGCCGTTGCCTGCTGGCACTTGGAAGGAGTCTGTCGACCCTGATCCAACCCTGCTGTTCCGCTATTCCGCCGTCACCTTCAATGGTCACCGCATTCACTACGACTGGCCTTACGCGACGCAAACCGAGGGCTATCCGGGGTTGGTGGTGCATGGGCCGTTGATCGCCACGCTGGCCTTGCGGGCATTTTGCCGCGCCAATCCCGATGCGCGTTTACGCGGTTTTACATATCGCGGCCTGCGCCCATTGATTGCCCCGCAGCCCTTTGTCGTGGGCGGGCGTGTCAGCGCTCAGGGCAAGGCGCAGGTGTGGGCAGGCAATGCACAGGGCATCGCCCAGCAAGGCGAAGTGACCTTCGACTGACCGTGGCATTCAGCACAATAAATACAACAAGGACCTGAGATGAATCCGTATTTGAACGACGATTACAACGCCATTCGCGAGGGTGTGCGCGCCTTGTGCGCCGAGTTCCCGGCCGAGTACTGGCGCAAGATCGATGAAGAAAAGGGCTTTCCTGAAGCGTTTGTGGCCGCCATGACCGAGGCGGGCTGGTTGTCGGCAATGATCCCCGAAGCCTACGGCGGCTCGGGTTTGGGCCTGGCCGAAGCGTCGATCATTCTCGAAGAAGTGAACCACTGTGGCGGCAACTCCGGCACCGTGCATGGCCAGATGTACAACATGTTTACCTTGCTGCGCCATGGCAGCGAGGAGCAAAAAAGTCACTACCTGCCCAAGCTGGCCAGCGGCGAGTTGCGCTTGCAGTCCATGGGCGTGACTGAGCCCACCACCGGCACCGACACCACCAAGATCAAGACCACCGCCGTGCGCCGTGGCGATAAATATGTGATCAACGGGCAGAAGGTCTGGATCTCGCGGATTCAGCACTCGGACCTGATGATCTTGCTGGCGCGCACCACGCCGCTGGCTGAGGTCGAGAGAAAGGCCGATGGCATGTCGATTTTCCTTGTCGACTTGCGTGAAGCTATCGGCAACGGCCTGACCGTGCAGCCGATTGCCAACATGGTCAATCACGAAACCAACGAGCTGTTTTTCGACAACCTGGAAATCCCGGCCAGCAGCCTGATTGGCGAAGAGGGCAAGGGCTTTCGCTACATTCTCGACGGCCTCAATGCCGAACGTACGCTGATCGCCGCCGAGTGCATCGGTGATGGCCGCTGGTTCAGCGAAAAGTCTGCGCAGTACGCCCGTGATCGCGTGGTGTTCGGTCGCCCAATTGGCCAGAACCAGGGTGTGCAGTTCCCGATTGCCGAAGCCCATATCGAGCTGGAAGCCGCGGACCTGATGCGCTGGCGTGCCTGTGACGAGTACGACAACGGGCGCAATGCCGGGGCGGCAGCGAACATGGCCAAGTACCTCGCGGCCAAGGCCAGTTGGGAGGCGGCCAACGCGTGCCTGCAAACCCATGGTGGCTTCGGTTTTGCCAACGAATACGACGTTGAGCGCAAGTTCCGCGAGACCCGCCTGTACCAGGTGGCGCCTATTTCGACCAACTTGATCTTGTCTTACGTGGCTGAGCATTTGCTCGAACTGCCGCGTTCTTTCTGACCACGGTCTTTCGTCTTTCATGGGGAACGCTGCATGAGTCAGCACACGCAAGCGCTTACAGAATTTTTGGCCAATTTGCATCACGCGCAGTTGCCTGAAGCGGTCATTGATCGCACTGAAGAGTTGTTTCTCGACTGGCTGGGCTCGGCCCTGGCCAGCCAGGGTATGCACCCGATTCCGCTGTTCGAGCGCTATGCCGCGATGATGGGCCCTACCAGCGGCCCGTCCGGTATTTTGGTCAACGGCACGACCACTTCTGCGTATTTCGCTGCTTTGGTTAATGGCGCCAGCTCGCACCTGGTTGAGCAGGATGACCTGCACAACAGTTCGGTGCTGCACCCGGCGACCGTGGTGTTCCCGGCAGTGCTGGCGGCGGCTCAGGCACTGGGTAAAACCGGGCGCGAATTGATCGTTGCGGCAGTGGCCGGGTATGAAGCGGGCATTCGTATCGGTGAGTTCCTCGGGCGCTCGCACTACCGCATCTTCCACACCACCGCCACGGTGGGCACGCTGGCGGCGGCGGTGGGTGTCGGCAAGCTGATGGACTTTAACCAGGAACAATTCACCCACGTACTCGGCACGGCCGGTACTCAGGCGGCAGGCTTGTGGGAGTTCTTGCGTGACGCCGCAGACTCCAAGCAATTGCACACCGCCAAAGCCGCTGCCGATGGCCTGCTGGCTGCCTACCTGACGGCTGAAGGGCTGAGCGGCGCACAGAACATTCTGGAAGGCGAGCAGGGCATGGCGGCCGGTATGTCCTGCGATGCGCAGCCAGGCAAGTTGTCAGACGGTTTGGGCACACGCTGGGCGCTGGTAGAAACCTCGTTCAAGTTTCACGCCTCGTGCCGACACACGCACCCGGCCGCCGATGCACTGCTGGCGCTGATGCAGCGCGAGCAACTAGGCGCTGAGGACATCGCAGGGGTCATCACGCGCGTGCATCAGGGCGCCATCGATGTGCTGGGCCGTGTGCAGGTGCCGCAGACCGTGCATCAGGCCAAGTTTTCCATGGGCACGGTGCTGGGTTTGATCGCTGTGTATGGCAAGGCCGGATTGCCGGAGTTTCATCAATACGCGCTGACCGATTCGCGGGTGAGCGATGTGCGCGACAAGGTGCGCATGGTGCTGGACGAGGAAGTCGACGGGGCGTATCCGCAACGCTGGTTGGGCCGGGTCGAGGTCACCACGCTGGCCGGTCAGACCTTGTACGGGCGCATCGACGAGCCCAAGGGCGATCCGGGCAATACCCTGAGCCGCGCTGAACTGGAAGACAAATTTCGCCGCCTGCTGGCGTTCTCCGGGGCACGCACTGACGAGCAGGCGACTGGCCTGATCGGGCTGGTCTGGAACCTGCGCGAACTCGATGACTTAAGCGCGTTGACGCGAACCACAACCTTTGCCGGGAGCGCAGCATGAACGACAACACCACCAAACCCCGCCCGCTGGACGGCATTACCGTGGTTAGCCTGGAGCATGCCATCGCTGCGCCGTTCTGTACCCGGCAGTTGGCCGATCTGGGCGCACGCGTGATCAAGGTTGAACGCCCTGGCTCCGGTGACTTTGCCCGCGACTATGACGAGCGCGTCAATGGCCTGGCTTCACACTTTGTTTGGACCAATCGCTCCAAAGAGAGCCTGACCCTCAACGTCAAACAAGACGAGGCCGGGCAGGTGCTCGACAAGCTGCTGAGCACTGCTGATGTGTTGGTGCAGAACCTTGCACCGGGCGCCGCGCAACGCATGGGGCTGTCGTTTGCTGACCTGCATGAGCGCTTCCCGAGGTTGATCGTCTGCGATATTTCCGGCTACGGCGAAGGCGGGCCTTACGAGCAGAAAAAGGCCTACGACCTGCTGATCCAGAGCGAGGGCGGTTTTTTGTCGGTGACCGGCGGGCCAGGTGAAAACGAGATGGCCAAGGCCGGCTGTTCGATCGCTGACATTGCCGCAGGCATGTATGCCTATACCGGCGTGCTCTCGGCATTGTTGCTGCGCGACAAAACCGGCGAGGGCAGCCGCGTCGATGTGTCGATGCTGGAAAGCCTGGTGGAGTGGATGGGCTACCCGCTGTATTACGCCTACGAAGGCGCGCCGCCACCGCCCAGAGCGGGCGCCGCGCACGCGACGATTTACCCCTACGGACCGTTCCCCACAGGGGATGGCGGGACGGTGATGCTCGGCTTGCAGAATGAGCGTGAATGGCAGCAGTTTTGCGACAAGGTGTTGCTGCGACCTGACCTTGCGCGCGACTCGCGCTTTAATGCCAATGCGCGACGTTCAGAGAACCGTGCCGAGTTGCGGGCCCTCATCGTTGAGACGTTTGCCCACATGACGGCTGAACAGGTGATTACACGGCTGGACTCGGGGTTGATTGCCAACGCCCATGTCAACGACATGGCCGGGGTCTGGGCGCATCCACAACTGCAGGCGCGTGATCGCTGGCGTGAAGTGGTCAGCCCGTCCGGCAAGTTGGCGGCGCTGCTGCCGCCGGGTCGTAACACGGCATTCGAGCCGCGTATGGATCCGGTGCCGGGGTTGGGCGAACACACCGACAGCGTGCTGGCGGAGTTGGGTTACAAGGCGCATGACATTCAGCGCCTACACGAACAAGGAGCGGTGTGAGGCAGGCGCCTCACACCCCCTGCATGGAGCAGTTCATGGACAGAAGTACTATTCGCTCGGCACTGTTTGTGCCGGCCACCCGGCCAGAGCGCATCGACAAAGCGCTGGGCAGTGGCGCCGATGCGGTCATCGTCGACCTTGAGGACGCTGTGGCGGAACACCTCAAGGTTGAAGCGCGCAACAATCTGCAGGCGTATCTGGAGGCTAAGCCACAGGCGCGCATTCTGGTGCGTATCAATGCGCCAGCGCATGAGCAGCAGGCCGCTGATCTGGCCTTATGTGCTCGCTACCCCGGCGTGGTCGCCGTGCTGCTGCCCAAGGCCGAAAGCGCTGAGCAGGTGGAGCGGGTGGCGGCTTGCGCCAAGCCCGTGTGGCCCATCATCGAGAGCGCCAAAGGCCTGCTTGAGTTGCCGGCCATTGCCCGTGCCCACGGGGTGGCGCGCTTGAGTTTTGGGGCGCTGGATCTGGGCCTCGACCTTGGCTTGATGAGTGGCACTGCTGGCGCCCAGCGCATGCTCGATCAGGCGCGCTACGCCATTGTCTTGCACAGCACACTGGCGCACTTGTCGCCGCCGCTGGACAGCGTTTTCCCCGACATTAAAAACACCGAAGGCATGACCTGCATGGCTGCCGATGCCCGGGACATGGGCTTTGGCGGCTTGCTGTGCATCCACCCCAGCCAGGTGGCACTGATTCACGCGGCTTTTATGCCCGGCCCTGAAGAGCTGGACTGGGCGCGCCGGGTGCTGGATGCGGTGGCGGCTGGCGGCGGGGTCTATGTGGTCGATGGGCAGATGGTTGACGCGCCTGTCATCGGCCATGCCCGCCAGGTATTACATCGAGCCGGCGTGACGCCTGCCTGATTCAAAAGCATCACCACGAAAAACTAAGCACGACCAAACAATAACAACAAGAGGTACATGCCCCATGTTTAAACACACCCTCAAGGCTTTGGCCTGCGCCCTGCCACTGTATGCCGGTCTGGCAAGTGCGGCAGATCCCATCAGTATCAAATTCGCCCACGTAGTTGCCGAACACACGCCCAAGGGGCAGGGCGCCCTGATGTTTAAAAAGCTGGCTGAAGAGCGCCTGCCTGGCCAGGTCAAGGTCGAGGTGTACCCGAACTCGTCGCTGTTTGGTGACGGCAAGGAGATGGAAGCGCTGTTGCTCGGCGACGTGCAGTTGCTGGCGCCATCGCTGGCCAAGTTTGAGCATTACTCCAAGCCGATCCAGATCTTCGACTTGCCATTTCTGTTCAACGACATCAATGCGCTCGACCGCTTCCAGCAGAGCCCTGAAGGCCAGGGGCTGCTCAAGTCCATGGAAAGCAAGGGCATTACCGGCCTTGGTTATTGGCATAACGGCATGAAGCAATTGTCGGCCAACAAGGCGCTGTACGAGCCCAAGGATGCACGCGGCCTGAAGTTCCGGGTGCAGGCATCGGCGGTGCTGGATGAGCAGTTCAAGGCGTTGCGCGCGGCACCACGCAAGATGAGTTTTGCAGAGGTGTATCAAGGGCTGCAGACCGGGGTGGTCAACGGCACTGAGAACACCTGGTCTAACTATGAAAGCCAGAAGGTCAACGAGGTGCAGAAGTACTTCACTGAGTCTGACCATGGCGCCATCGACTACATGGTGATCACCAACACCAAGTTCTGGAACAGCCTGCCAGAGAATGTGCGCACGTCACTGGATCAGATCATGACTGAGGTCACGGTCGAGGTGAACAAACAGGCCGAGGAACTGAACCAGGCCTCCAGAAAAACCATCGTCGATTCGGGCACCAGCGAAGTCATCACCCTCACACCTGAACAGCGCGAAGAGTGGCGTGAAGCCATGCGCCCGGTCTGGAAAAAATTCGAAAAAGACATCGGTGTCGACCTGATCAAGGCAGCGGAGCAATCCAACCAAAGCAGTTAAGACCTGAAGTGCCGCCGGTAATCGCACAAGCGCTTGCCGGCGGCAGCGTCAATGGCTAAAGCGACAGCCTGCAAGGTCTGTCGCGCCTTGGCTTCATTGGTTTTAGTCGTCGCTTTGCGACCGCTCTTTCAAGGGGAGATTACCCATGCAGGCATTTTTTCGTGTCTGGAATCGTGTGGAAGAAGTACTGGTGGCATTCCTGCTTGCAGGCATGACCCTGGTGACGTTCTCCTACGTGGTCTTCAACAACCTTTACGGTGTTTTTTATTCTTTGGGCGATTCTCTGCCCTTCGCCAACGACGCCATGCTCAGCATCGGCGACGGCATTCTGTATATCGCCCAGGAGATGACCTGGAGCGTGGCGCTGACCAAGGCCATGTTCGGTTGGCTGATCTTTGTCGGGTTGGCCTGGGGCGTGCGCATTGGCGCGCATATCGGTATCGATTTGCTGGTACGCCAGTTCAGTCCTGAGAACCAGCGGCGCGTGGCGTTGCTTGCCTTGGTGATCTGCCTTGGCTATTGCGCACTCATGGCTTACTCCAGCGAACAGTGGGTCGCCACGCTCTATGCCGTCGGCACCAGCGCTGAAGACCTCGACCGTTTCGGTATTCGCCAGTGGCAGATCGTAATGATCGTGCCAATCGGCTTTGCTTTGATGTTCCTGCGCTTTCTGCAGGTGTTCATTCGCGTCGTGCAGGGCAAGCAGCAAGGGCTGGGCTTGCACAGTGAAGTGGATGAGGCCGTGAAACTGGCTGAAAACGACACCTCGGAGAACGCCAAATGACTATCAGCTTTCTATTTGTCGCTCTGTTCGTGCTGATGTTTATCGGCATCCCGGTGGCGATTTCCCTGGGCTTGTCCGGGGCCATGACCATCCTGTTCTACAGCAACGACTCAGTTCGTTCCCTGGCCATCAAGCTGTTCGAAACCAGCGAGCACTACACGCTGCTGGCCATTCCGTTCTTCCTGCTGTCTGGCGCCTTCATGACCAGCGGCGGTGTGGCCCGTCGCTTGATCGACTTCGCCAACGCCTGCGTGGGGCATATCAAGGGTGGCCTGGCGATTGCGGCGATCATGGCCTGCATGCTGTTTGCGGCGCTCAGCGGGTCTTCACCGGCAACCGTGGCCGCTGTGGGTTCTATCGTGATTGCCGGGATGGTGCGCTCTGGCTACAAACAGGAGTTTGCCGCCGGTATCGTGTGTAACGCCGGTACGTTGGGCATTCTGATTCCGCCGTCGATTGTCATGGTGGTTTACGCCACCGCGACCGAGACCTCGGTGGGCAAGCTGTTTATGGCCGGTGTGATTCCGGGGCTGTTGCTGGGTGTGGTGTTGATGATCACCATCTACATCCTCGCGCGGGTTAAAAACATGCCCGCGCTGCCGCGAGCGTCGTTCAAGGAAATCGTCACCGCAGGTCGCAAAGCGGGCTGGGGCTTGATGCTGATCGTGATCATTCTGGGCGGTATTTATTCCGGCATGTTCACCCCGACCGAAGCTGCGGCTGTAGCAGCGGTGTATGCGGCGTTTGTGGCGATCTTCATCTACAAGGACATGACCTTTCGCGAATGCCCGAAGGTGATTGTCGAGGCGGGCAAACTCAGCGTGGTGCTGATGTTTATCATCGCCAACGCCATGCTGTTTGCGCACGTGCTGACCACCGAGCAGATCCCGCAGTCGATCACCGCCTGGGTGGTTGAGCAGGGCTTTACACCGATTGAGTTCTTGTTGGTGGTCAACGTCGTGTTGCTGGTGGCGGGTACCTTTATGGAGCCGTCCGCGATCATCCTGATCCTGGCGCCGATCCTGTTCCCGATTGCCATGCAACTGGGCATCGACCCGATCCACCT
The DNA here is from genome assembly GCF_009600525.1 of Pseudomonas sp. FSL R10-1350. NCBI lineage: Bacteria > Pseudomonadati > Pseudomonadota > Gammaproteobacteria > Pseudomonadales > Pseudomonadaceae > Pseudomonas > Pseudomonas sp. FSL R10-1350. The sequence continues at coordinate 16,455 of NZ_WIVR01000059.1, read as the reverse complement.
GGGCATCATCATGGTGGTGAACATGGAGATCGGATTGATCACACCGCCAACCGGGCTCAACCTGTTTGTGACCTCGGCGGTCACGGGCATGCCGCTGACCCGTGTGGTGCGTGCGGTGTCGCCGTGGCTGCTGGTGATGCTGGCGTTCTTGATACTGGTGACGTACGTGCCGTTTGTGTCGCTGGCACTGCCGAACTGGCTCGGCATGTAAACGCTGCTGTAAAGCTAAAGGGCCTGCACGCGATAAGCGTGCAGGCCCTTTTTTGTGGCTGCTGACGGGGTGTGTCGACTACCAGAGTGGAACCACGTAGCTGACATACAGACGGTTTTCGTCTTGCACGGTCGCGCCAGTAATGTCCGGGCTGGCGTGAGCATTTCGCCAGGTCACACCCAGCCCTTTGAAGGTGCCGGTAGGGATCTGGTAAGCGAGGGTGACGTTGCGTTCCCACTCGCTGGTGGTGCCTTGCGCAGTACGGATGTCATCACCGTGGGCATACGACGTGGCGAAGGTCAGGCCGTTTACGCCCAGCTTGCTGAAGTCATATTTGTACTGCGCCAGCCAGGTGCGTTCGCCCGCATGCTGGAACTTGTTCAGTTGCATGTTGGTGAGGGCCGGAGTGTCGGCGCCCGAGCCTGGACCTTGACGGTTGTCGCCGCTGTTCAAGCCGGAGTCCAGGTACGGGAAGTCGCTGTCGCCGCTGTTTTTCTGGATGCCCAGACCCACGGTGTGACCATCCAGGGTGTAGCTTTCGAGCAGGCTGACGGTGGACTGGTTGATACGGCCCTTGGAGGCGCCATTGTCATACAGGCCGGCAGCGGCATAGTCTTTGTCGCCATCGGCGTTGCCGCCCACACCCAGGCTGCGGTACAGACGGATGTCGGTGTCAAAGGCACCTACAGCCACCGCGTCATGGCGCTTGGCGCCGAGGAAGAACTGCTGGTAGTAATCCTCAAGGTTGGAATACCACAGGCTGACGGTGGTGCCCGGCAAGCCGGTGTAGTCGGCGCCACCGAACAGGAAGCGATCGCTTTCTTTGGTACCGCCAGCGGTGATCATGCCCTGATCGCCGGTTTCGTTACGGATCTTGGTCTTGAGAATGTCACCCGCAGTGAAGGTGAAATCCGTCAGGTCCTTGGACACCAGTTGCACACCGGTGTTGGTCTGCTGATACAGGCGCCCGTCAGTGTTGGCCAGGACCGGGTTGTTGCCGTACAGCGTACCCACACGCAACTCATCTTTAGCGAAGCGCATTTTGAAGGTAGGGCTCAGAACGCCGAACTGATCGGCAGATTTGCCATCATCCAGCGGGAACATACTGCCCGGATAACGACCCTGATGAGACTTGTCGTTGAGGTCACCACCGGAGTCCAGCTTCAGACCATAAAACCCCTGCAAGTCCAGACCAAAACCAACCGGACCTTCGGTGTAGCCAGACTTGAAGTTGAATTCAAAGCCCTGGCCCCAATCGCGAATGCTGTGGGCCTTCGCGTTGCTGTTAACTACATCGCGACCCTGTTGATTGAGGTAACGGTTAAGCAGGGTTAGATCGGCGTGACTGTCATCGATAAAGTCGGCGTGTGCTGACAGCATAAAGCTCGCCATGGCGACCCCCACCATAGGGCTTACTAACTTCTTCATTGATCCCGGTCTCCGTCATTATTCTGAAATTAAAGCGTCAAACGCTTCACATAATTAGGCGATTCCTATGTGACAGTTCGGAGTCAAAAGCGGGGTTTGGCAGATGAAATTAAATTTAAGAAAGCCCGTGGATACAGGGGTTTTGCAGGTGTTTTTGAGGTTTTTGGCGAGTGCTGTGACTGCCATCTGGAGGTCGCGCGCGAGGTTGGAATTCGCCATAAACTGCGCGCCCGACACGCCCCTGAAATTCAACAATAAAGGAGTCATTGCATGACAGCAGACAAAGCGTGCCCGGTGGTCTTACGACGTGCTCAAACGCTGGAAATCCTTGCGTTTGAGCACCCTTTGGCAGGCTTACAACTGGTCAAAGGCAGCGTCGAACCGGGAGAGCCGACCGACGTGGCAGCTGTACGAGAATTGTTCGAAGAAGCGGGGATTACCGCCACTGCAAAACACGCTCTGGGCGAGTGGCGATCGACGCTAACGGGGCACACTTGGGCGTTTCATGAATGTCATGTTGACCAGGAACTCCCCGAGACGTGGGCACATTTTGCTGACGATGACGGAGGGCATGAATTCCGGTTTTTTTGGCACCCGTTGATGAGTGAACCGTCAGACAACTGGCATCAGATCTTCAAAGATGCTTTGAGTTTTCTCAGGCAGACCCTCGCCGATACGTAAATTTACACTCAACTATCGGCGGGCCATCGAGTCCAAGTAACTTCGTCTGCTGACAGTTTTACAGCCAACGTCGAAACGGAGGGAGAGAATGAAAAAAATCATAGGCTTGGCAGCACTGACCATCCTGGTCGGATGCTCGGCGAATCAGCCAAAACAGCCCGAACTTAACGACACCCAAGCGTGCATGACCTACCGATCAATGATGACCGCCCCCATGGCCCCGGATGCGATGCAGCGTCAGAGAGAGGCGTGTGAACAGTCGAGGGAACGCCCTGCAGAGATCTTGTAGGAGCTGCCGAAGGCTGCGATCTTTTGATGTTCAAGATCTACAGATCGCAGCCTTCGGCAGTTCCTGCACCACTCATGTTTCGTCAGCCATGATTTGATTCATCTTTCAGCACGGCGCTCGAGCGCAAATATCCAGCGCCGAAGTGGGCCCCAATACGCCAAATCAATCACATCAAAAGTAACCCATACCCGAGTCCTCACTGAAAACGCCTGAATGGCTGGGCTGGGTGAAATTGCAAGCGGATTACTGATCGATACGAGCGATTGATGCGCGCTCCCGATGTAGGGCGAATTTCTGGCGTCCAGAAGGCCGACCTGTAACGTTCCGTTAACGTCCGGAAGGCTCAAGGACAAGGTCTCGCCAGTTGCCAATCGGCCTACACAAGCGCTCTCAAAAAAGACGGCAAGTGGCGCGCTCCGGCCAAAGGCATTGTTTAGAAACCCCTTCTTTCGATGAATGGTGATGTCCATGTGCCGCCCTTCATTGACCGAGTGCACTGAGTATTGGTCAGTCTGACGATAATGGCGAGTCGCTCTTCAACTTAGGGTCGGATTAGTACAGGTGTGCTAATTGAAGAAGAGGGTTTTGATGTTATCGTTTTTCTTGTATTGGTAATGTTCGAAATATTACGTGCTTTGATTAAAAGCAAAAATATTTAACGTCTGCTCATTATTCTGGAAGGTTCGGTAAGTGTATGTCAGGGATATTCAGGTTGGGTGGTGTGCTAATAGTGTTGGCGTCGTTATTGACGGGGTTTAATTCAGTACTGGCCGACAGTAAAGACCCTGTTGGCGACTGGTGGCTTGTTTACAGCGTCGGCACGGGGAAAAACAACATTGTGTTTGTCGCCGACCTCACTTCCATGACACCACCCGTTAAAAAGGACGGTACACAGTTTGTCGAGGTTAGCCAGATCTTCGCTGATCCATCAAAACCGCTGGTGGACGTCTATACAGTTGAAGTTCAATGCGCCAAACACAGGGCTCGTTTTGTTAAAGGCACATCTACTGATCGAGCCAGCAACGTACGTCGGGATCTGGAAGTGTCCAATGAGTGGCTCACGCTGGACGATAATGCACTGTTATACACGTTTGGATTTGTATGTAATCCGCGGGATCGAGTCTTCAACGGCATGTTGTCGTTGGGGAAGTTCACTCATAAAAAGCTGCTGGAAACTATCGCGGAGTTACAAGCACCGCCGAAAACGCCGATGCAAGAGTTGGAGCAGATGTTGGGTAATGATAAGCCGCACGGTCCTGGTGAGATGAAATGAAAGTTTATAAATGGCTTAAAACGGTTTTTTTGATAATGCTAGTGCCCGCTTTTATGTTGGCCAGCGGCTGTTCGTTGATTGCTCAGAATCGCTGGGAAGGTCGCGATGCCCAGGAGGCACTGAATTTATTCGGCAGGCCCGATACGATGAAAGCAACGCAAGATGCTGCTGGAGAGAAACTCGTTGTGATGACGTGGTACAAAACCTCTCAGTGGACGACTACCGAAGCGGCCGGTACATCCATGACCCATGGAGCTAATGGCATGACTCATACGGAATATTATGAGCAAGTGGTTCATGGCTCGGACTGCAAACTGGAAGCGACGGTCAATCAGGCCAAGAAAATAGTCCTGTTTAAAATTCAGGACGGGAAAATACTGCATGGCAAGTGCCAGAATATTCCTTACGTTCCCGGTTATATTCCGCCTGGTTTTTAGGGTGAACGACCAAAACTAACGCCTTGAACAGTGCATGAACGAGGCTAACGAAGCCATCGCTGCGTGAAATTTCGCTAGTGGCAGTCGGGGCGGTCAGACAGCCACTCCAACACGGGCCGCTGCGCTGGCAAGACACCGGAGGGGCGCCAATCAAGAATTCGGAACATCCCATCTTTTTGCGGAACAAAAAACAAAGGGCCTGCACGCCGAAAGCGTGCAAGCCCTTGATTTGTTTGGTGCCCGAAGCCGGAATCGAACCGGCACGTCCTTTCGAACGGGGGATTTTAAGTCCCATGCGTCTACCAATTTCGCCATTCGGGCGGTAGCGCTGTAAAGCGGGTCATGCAGGAGGTGCTTTGACGTGCAAAGTACTCAGTAGCCTGCGTGACAGGTGGACGAATATATAGATCCTGCGACGTTGAGGCAAGTTGGTTAGTGCTTTTTAAGGAAGTTTTTTTGAAATCCCCTCGATTAAAATCGTCGAAAAATCAGAGAGCTAGGGAACTAGCGGAAAGGTTTGGTCGGATTTATCGCGATTGTGTGTAAGACAGAGCGGCTGCTCGGGCTAGCGATTGCTGCGGGTTTGTTTAAAAGCGCATTGGCAGTCGAGGTTTATGGGCCAGGCACAGCCAGCATCCCCTTACAAAAAATATGGCCTGACGGCGAATACCAGCGGCATCGAGGACTAACCTTGAAGCGGATGGTTCTCCAGGTTCGGTGAAGGGTAGAGCGTGAGCACTAGGGCATCTTGCTTTTAAAAAGTGCTGGTCTACCCTGATTTCCTTGGCGTTCTTCAGTTTTGCCATTTAAAGCGAGTCGCCTCTTCGGTAAGCGCTAATGCAGTGCAAGGTTAATCAAAGGGAGTTGATGCCGCCATGATGTTTGTCGTTTTTGCCGTGCTTGCATTGGCGCTGGTTGTGGGGTGGTTTGGTCGCAGGAAGTGGGCGCTGATACTGCTGTTTGTGTTTTTTGTTTTGGCCATCAAGGTATTTCTCTGGGAAATTTATAGCCCGGAATATGGCTACAGAATGCCCTGGATTCAGGTGAATAATGCGGGTGATGAGTTCCCGGCCAGTACACGTGCGTGATCAAGTTTTCTCGAAAACCAGCGATGGAGCGCCGGATGCCATGAGTAGTTTTTCTAATAAAGTAGCGGCAGGGTGGGGTGAGTACGCGTCGCCGCTGCTCTATGTCTATTTGCTGGGGATGATGGCGGTGCTTGCGGGGATATTGACCACTGCCATGACCCTGCAATATGTCGATGGTGAGTTGCCTTGCCCGCTGTGCCTGTTGCAGCGCGCGGCCATGCTGGGTGTTTGTTTCGGGATCATGCAGCAATTGCGGCATGGGTACTCCTGGTTCAATACCGGCATTTGCCTGGCGTTTTCGGTGTTGCTGCTGATTATCTCGGTTCGGCAAACCTTGCTGGATATCTACCCGCGCCCAGGGCATGCCTACGTGGGTAGTGCGGTGTTTGGCCTGCATATGCCGGTCTGGTCAGTGATTATTGCGCTCTGTCTGATTACCGCGATCGCTTTGCAACTGATCATCTGGGGCGCCAATAAGCAGATTGCCGATAAACGCATTGGGCTTTATCCGGGCCTGAAGACTATAGCGTGGGCGCTCAGTTTTTATGTGATTGCAATCGGGGTGGTCAATTTTGTCTCGGTTGGGGTTCAGTGCAAGTTCAATCAATGCCATACCTTTAGTTATCAATTACTGGATTGAACGATGTTGAGTGTGTCGAAAAGGAGTAGATCAGTGAAAACAGCTATTACGTTGGCTTTTGTGGGAGCCTCTTTACTGTCAGGTGTTGCCAATGCACAGACGCCACAATACTTGTTTGATGTGACGGGCAAGAGCCCGTACAAACAGGCCTACCAGGACATGCTGGCATTCCCTGAATGGGTCCGCACCGGCCAAGGCACTTCGACGCCGCTGCAAGAAGTGGTCATCGATGGGCAGAAATACACCCTGGGCCAGATGTGTAAGCCCCATGACTGTGCGGATAATCAGCTGATTGTTATTTTCAGCCCCGACAAGAAAAAAGCATGGGGTTTGTTGGCCGCACGATCGGCTGATGGTCAGTCGTTCAATACACAGCTCCTGGGTGCGCCTGAGGCGGCCATCAAGGAGTATTTGAATAAAACCCTGGCCGAGAATAATCCAGAAGACTAAGCGGTTTGCCACGCAAAGCCGGGCCTGGTTCAGTTTTATTGCGCGCTCAATGAAGCAGGAACAGGCCCGGTTTTTAGTAGGTTGTAGTGTTGTCCAATAAAAGGGTGAGCAGTTGCTCGCCTGTCATAGGAGGGTGGAAGAAATTACCCTGTGCTGCATCAACGCCTAAATGTTGAAGCTGCGCGAATTGTTTCTCTGTCTCAACTTCGTTGGCGATGACTTTTAAATGGAGTGATTTCGCCATGGAGATTATCGAACTGATGATTTGATTTTTTTTGATGGAGCTGTTTGTTAAAGCGAAGTTGGTATTGAGCTTTATTTGTGTGAAGGGCATGTCGGCGAGGATATCGAAAGGTGAGTCACTGGCGCCGAAATTTCCCAGTGATAATCCAACTTGGCAGTTCATGAGTGTTGTGATGTTGTCGATGTATTCGAGACTCATGGGCGTGTCAACTTTGCCTGAAATTTCGAGCGCTATGGTGTGCAGTGGAATGTCGAATATTTTCAATGCTTCCAAAACGTTGCTGGCGAAATGCCTGGATTTCAACAAGGAAGCATCAATGATGTACGTATAAAGAATAGTCGGGTCGATATTCAGGGTGTGGCGGTGCAGTTGAATGGCATTGGACAACGCGCAGGAGAACAATGCCCAGTGAACGATGTGTTCAGGAGTGTCGTGCTTAAAATGGTTGGTACTTAGCCTGTCATAAGCCGGGTGGCTCCAGTGCGCGATAACTTCGATGCCGGTAATCGTTTTCGTCAATGCGCAGTATTGAGGCTGGAAGTAAGCGGTTACACGGTCGGCCTGTACGTCCTGAAAAGGGGGCTGAAAGTCCATGTCCTTATGAAGTATCTGTTTCAGTGTTTCTTGCTCGACACCTGATTTGAATACGTTGTTTTTAGCGATGTCTTTTAAAGTAAGCGCTTTTTTCAGCAGGCTGTGTATTTTGACTTTGCTGATGTCGTCTTCGTAGCGCCCCAAATGATGTTTCTTATAGTGTGTCACCAGGTTGCTTGCGCCCCATTTCATCGGTTTTTCAAGTTTTTCTGATTCGATGACTGAAAAAAATGAAAAGTATTCGCACAGATCCCTCAAGTAGCTGAGTTCTTTGAGTGAATTAAATGAATCGCAGATAACGACATCCAGTTCGACAAACGGAGGCGTGAATGAAGTCGGTTCACTATCGTTCTCGGGTGCATGAATATTAATAATGCCGATCGCCTTCAGTAAACCAGTCAGGGCTTTGGTTTTTACAGGGCTTGCACAAAAAATTACAACGTTCAGGGTATTCATGACCAAACTCTCCTTGTCTATTTTTAATGTAAATAGACAAGGCTCGGGCGTCATTCAGACAATTCCTGTTTTTGTGAGTGCGTACCCGGCTCTGTAGTCCTGTTGTAAAGCGGGAGCAACCTTGGGTTTTGTGAGTGATCCCGCCATAAGTCATAACCAGTGTTAGCTGTCGTTCAGGGCTGCATGGGTAGGCTAGGATGCACTCAGGTCCTGAACGGGTTGGCATCATGAATACCAGCGTGATTTATGCATTGGCTGCGGCCGCACTGTTCGGCGCCAGCACGCCGCTGGCCAAGGTGTTAGGGGCTGAGGTGCCGCCTGTGCTGTTGGCCGGTTTGTTGTATTTAGGCAGCGGAGTGGGCCTGGTGCTGGTGCGTTGTCTACGCGATCGTGGCTGGAAACCTTCGGGGCTGCCTGCTGGCGAATGGCCGTGGCTGGTCGGGGCGATTCTGTTCGGCGGGGTGTTGGGGCCGGTTGCCCTGATGTTTGGCTTGACCCGCACCAGTGGCGCCACCGCGTCGCTGATGCTCAACCTCGAACCGGTGCTGACTGCACTGTTGGCGTGGGTAGTGTTCAAGGAAAATGCTGACCGCCGAATTGTTCTGGGCATGTTGGCGATTATCGCCGGTGGCCTTGTGTTGTCCTGGCCAGCCGAGCACACCCCGGATGTTTCGCAGTCGTGGCTGGGGCCCATTGCGGTGGCGTTCGCTTGTTTATGCTGGGCGGTAGACAACAACCTCACGCGCAAAGTATCGGCTTCTGATTCGTTGTATATCGCCGGTTCCAAAGGCTTGTTCGCAGGTTTGGTGAATTGCACGGTCGCGTTCACATTGGGCGCGCAATGGGTGCCGGTGCAGGTGTTGACGCCAACCCTGCTGATTGGTTTTTTAGGCTATGGCGTGAGTCTGGTGCTGTTTGTGCTGGCACTGCGTGGCCTGGGTGCGGCACGCACCGGGGCTTATTTTTCGACGGCGCCTTTTTTGGGCGCGGCCATTTCGATTCTGGTGTTGGGCGAGTCGGTTTCGCTGCTGTTTTGGCTGGCTGCGGCTTTTATGCTGTTCGGGGTGTGGCTGCACCTGACCGAATCCCATGCTCACCTGCATCAGCATCAACCGCTGGAGCATACGCACCGGCACACCCATGACGAGCACCATCAGCATGAACATGATGGGGATGAACCTGCGGGCATCGCGCACAGTCATACGCATCAACATGCACCGATTCAGCACAGTCACCCGCATTTTCCGGATATTCATCACCGGCACACGCACTGAACAAAGCGCCTCTTGCAGGAAGCAGTAACATTTTTTATTGGAATGGAGCGCCAGAGCGCACATGTTTGAACACATCGATCTAAACCACTTGCTGGTCACTTATGGCTATCTGGCCATCTTTATTGGTTGCCTGCTTGAAGGTGAGACCATCCTGATTTTGGGAGGGATGGCAGCGCACCAACATGTGCTCAAACTGTTGCCGGTGATCGGTTATGCCAGCGTGGCCGGGATGCTCGGCGATCAGTTGTTGTTCTGGGTCGGGCGCTATTTTGGCGAGCGATTGCTGCCCCGACTGCACAAGCAGAAAGCCGCCATCGATCGGGTATCGCAGCTAATCAACCAGTACCCGACGGTGTCGATTTTTTCCGTGCGTTTTCTCTACGGCATGCGCCTGGTCGGGCCGATGGTAATCGGTGCGAGCAAGGTGTCGCCGTTGAAATTCACCTTTATCAACCTGTTAGGCGCAGTGGTGTGGGCAACGCTGTTCGTCAATGCGGGGTATTGGGCCGGGGAGTTTCTGCAAGGCGTTTTTGGCGACCTTAAGCCATACCGTTTGCCGATTGCGCTGTGTGTCATCGGAGTGATGGTGGGTATTGGCCTGATTCGCCATTACCGGGCCAAGCGTCGCTCTGCGGCTAAAACCAACTGATGACTCAGGTATTTCAAGATATTTAGGCGTGGTTGCAATAACTAAACGTGAAAGGCAAAGTCCAAAAGCCCGGTTGCGCCTATGCTTCCTACAACAGGCTCAGCGCTGAGGGTTTCAGGCCCTTGGCGGTACATTCGCGGACCCGGTCCGATAAGAAAAGGAGATCTGGATGTTTATCCGTTTATTGATCCTCGCCAGTGTGCTGGCCACCAGCACGGTCCAAGCCATTGAGGTTCCCAGCCCACTTGAACAGGATCGCGGCAAGTCCCGCCCGTTAGTCATTGTTGCCCTCAAACCGAATGACCCGACACTGGCCGAACTCAAGAAGGAACTGGAGGATCCGGCGATTCAGCAGGGCTTCAAGGACCGCAGTCTGGTGCTGTATGAGGTTGTCGGTATTGCCGGCAAGCGCGATGGCAAAGACCTAGAAACGCAGTCCACGATGTCCCTGATACGCAGTCTCAAGCCAGGGATGATTATTAAGGATGCCAAGGTGTTCCTGATCGGCAAGGACGGAGAGAGAAAATTTGAAGGCGAGGGCGATGCCGACCTGCCTAAATTGTTCGCCACCATCGATGCTTTGCCGGCCAGCGAGAAAGAAATCCAGGCGCCGCCAGAGGCTGTCCCTCCAGAAAAACCGGGTAAAGGCACCAAGCCTGCAAAGCCCGTAAAACCTGCCAAACCCGTTAAGGCACTGGAAGATTAAAAGCGTTTTTCGCGCGCAAAAAAAAGCCCGCTGGGGGGAGCGGGCTGAACGGGATTCACTAAAGGAGTAGGTTCAAATTAGCCCTGACGATGTGAAAGTGGTGTGAAAACCATGTCGTCAAAACGCTAACCTTCATGACCTCTCTGTTTGCGCCTCAAAATCCTGCTCCTCCACGTCCTGTTCGTTGAGCCATTCAAGGTTCAAGGTCGGCGTATCGCCCAAATACTCCAGCAGCCAGCTCATCGCGGGAGACTGGTGAGTCTGGTTCCAGGCGATGCACGAAGGGCTGGAGGGGAATGGCCGTTGCAACGGCAGGGCGACCAGATGACCTTGCGCAATCAAGGGCTTCGCCAGATGCGCAGGCACCATGCCAACGCACAATCCGTCACACAGGCACGCCAGGCCCGTGGCCCAGTCGGGCACCATCATTCGTCGCTGGTTATCCAGTGTCCAGGTGTCGCGCTTGGGCAGGCTGCGCGAGGTGTCGTCCATGCACAATGACGGGTAGGGGCGCAGTTGCTCGTCATTCAACGGGCCCTGAAGTGACGTCAAAGGATGTGCCGGGCTGGCCACGCACAGCCAGTGCAGCGAACCCATATCTCGGAAGGCAAAGCTGGCCGTGACGGGGATTGCCCGGGTCGCGCCGATGACGATGTCCGTACGCCCGTCGACCAGGGCATCCCACACACCGTTATACACCTCGTAATGCACCAGCAATTCCACGTCGGGAAAGTGTCGGTAGAAATCCAGCAGCATTTGCTGGCAGCGGGGTTGTTTGACGATGGCGTCCACGCCGACCCGCAACTGGCCGCTCCAGCCATTGGCCACCTGTTGGCACAGACGCCGGGTGCCGAGCATTTTTTTCATCACATCGCGGGCTTCTTTGACGAACACGCGCCCGGCGGGTGTCAGCTCGACATCCCGGTGACGACGGACAAACAACGGCACAGCGAGCCATTGCTCCAGCTGGCGCACGGTGTAACTGACGGCGGAGGGGACCCGGTGCAACTCTTGGGCGGCGCCACTGAAGCTCCCGTGACGGGCGACTGCATCAATGACATCCAGAGAGTATTCAGACCACATAGCTTGCCTTCGAAATATTTGATGCCATCAGGCAATAATTCTCGCTTCACAAGGCAATCCTCAGCCGGATAATGCGCGTCAGTCAACAAATTGTTTGATGGCAAGTTTTGGGTGCACATGAAGAATTCTTTTGGTTTTACCTGTTATCTCGCCGGGCTGAGCATGCTCGGCTATCTGGCGATGGATATGTACCTGCCCGCTTTCGGCACATTGCGCAGCGAATTGGGCCTCTCGGCCGGGGCCGTGGGCGCGAGCTTGAGTATCTTTTTGGCCGGTTTCGCCTTTGGGCAATTGCTCTGGGGGCCGCTGTCTGACCGCTTGGGGCGCAAGCCGGTGCTTTTGGCGGGCCTGTCCATGTTTGCCCTGGGCTGCGTGGGGATGTTGTTTGTCGACAATGCCGCGCTGTTACTGACCCTGCGGTTTATTCAGGCCATCGGCATTTGCGCGGCGGCGGTCACTTGGCAAGCGCTGGTGATCGATCGCTATCCGTCTGACAAAGCCAACCGGGTGTTTGCCGGGATCATGCCGCTGATGGGCTTGTCACCTGCATTGGCCCCGCTGTTGGGCGCCGTGGTGCTCAACCATTTAGGCTGGCAGGCGATTTTTGCGGTGTTGCTGGGGTTGGCGTTGCTGCTGATCGTGCCGACGCTGCTGCTCAAAGAAAAAGCCCGTAGCGTGGTTAGCACGCCGCAAGCAACTCAGGTCAGCTACTGGAAGCTACTATGCTCGGCGAGTTTTAGCGGCAACGTGATGATGTTTGCGGCGTGCTCGGCGAGTTTCTTTGCCTGGCTGACCGCGTCGCCGTTCATTCTGGGAGACATGGGTTTCAGCCCGAGTGATATCGGCTTGAGCTACGCCTTGCCGACGCTGGCATTTATGGCCGGTGGTTATGGCTGCCGCAGTGCCTTGCAGCGCATCAAGGGCCGCACGCTGTTGCCATGGCTACTGGTGGCGTACTGCGCGAGCATGGTGGGGTTGTATTGGGTGGCGACGCAAACCGAACCGACGTTGGCGACCTTGCTGATACCGTTTTGCCTGATGGCGCTGGTTAACGGTGCGAGCTACCCGATTGTGGTGGCCAATGCACTGATGCCCTTTGCCGGAAACTCGGGCAAAGCGGCCGGGCTGCAAAACACCTTACAGCTTGGCTTGTGTTTTCTGAGCAGCTTGCTGGTGTCGACCTACATCAGTCAGCCGCTGCAAATCACCGTCGAAGTGATGCTGGCGACGGCACCGCTGGCGGTGTTGGGGTATGTCATCCAGCGGCGCAAGGCCAATGCCGAGGCGCTAGCCACGTCCTGAAGCCAACAGTCGCCTGTAGGAGCGAGCTTGCCTCGCGATCTTTTGATCTTCGAAAAGATCGCGAGGCAAATGTGTGTCGGTGATATCAGGCCACATCCACCAGCACGATTTCACTGTCTTCTATCGCCGTCACCCGCAATACGCTTTCGTCGACGATGGCCACGCCATCGCGGGCGTGTGCGCGCAGGCCATTGACTTCAATCACGCCGGTCGCCGGCACCAAATAAGCACGGCGGCCACTGTCCAGGCGGTATTCGGCGCTTTCCCCGGCCTTGAGGTTGGCGGCTACCACGCGGGCGTCAGCGCGGATGCTCAGGCTTTCGTGGTCGCCCTGTTTGCCGCTGGCCAAGGTCACAAAGCCTTCTAGCTGGCCTTTCGGGAACGGTTTGGCGCCCCATGACGGTGCCTGGCCGGCTTGGTCAGGAATGATCCAGATCTGGAAGATCTTGGTCGGTGTCGACTCCAGGTTGTACTCGCTGTGGGCAATCCCGGTGCCAGCGCTCATCACCTGCACGTCCCCGGCCTCGGTGCGGCCTTTGTTGCCCAGGTTGTCTTCATGGCTGATCGCACCTTCACGCACGTAGGTAATGATCTCCATGTCGCGGTGCGGGTGCTGCGGGAAGCCGGTGCCGGGGGCGATGATGTCGTCGTTCCAGACGCGCAGGTTGCCCCAGTTCATCCGTTTTGGGTCGTGATAACTGGCGAACGAAAAATGGTGATGGGCATCCAGCCAACCGTGGTGTGCGCCGCCCAGGGTGTTGAAGGGTCTGAGTTCAAGCATGATTCTTCTCCTGTTCAGGTCGCCGGAAGGGTGTAAACGGTTACCCGATTGATGATGGAGCTGATTCTCCTACATGAACATATCGATAAAAAGCGCAAAAAATGCTTAAAAGCTATCAGTTTATTTGATGTTTCAGGTTGTTTACCTGGTGGGGTTTACCTGCATAACAAGCCCTAAGCAACTGATGCTCAAGCAATTAGCTAGAAATCTGCGCGTAATGCGGCGACCATAGCCTTTGTGCCCAGACAGCCTCACCCCATGGAGTCAGCGTGACGCAACAGACCCCCGAAGTGCCCGAACAACTTGTCCCCCAAGCCCAACTGCCCTGGCTTAAGCGCCTGGCTGCACGCCTGTTTGGCAACGGATTAAGCCGTTTGCGCGCCCAGCATGCAGCGTCGTGGTTACAAGGGCAGGCTGACGGATTTCGCAGCGGGCACACTTCAGGCTTCGATTACGGCTTCAAGGAAGGGCACACCGAAGGGCTGGAAGAAGGGCGGCAAGTGCTGTTTATCAGCGACACCCGCCCGCAGGTACTGCGTGCGCCGGGGATTGATGACAATCTGTTCGACGATTGGCGTCTGCCGTTGAGCCCTGAGTTGAAAAAGCAGATCAAGGCCGATGTCGCGGCGTTGTTGCCCGCGCACGCACAGCCCAGCGCAGCGCAGTGGAAGATGATCTTCAGTGACACCCCGTCGACCTCCGTGGTTGCTGGCGCCGGGGCGGGCAAGTCGACGTCGCTGGTGCTGCGCATCCTGTTATTGACTCACTACCTGGGCTTTGAACTCGACTCCATGACGGTGGTGACCTTCACCCGCGAGTCGCGCAAAGACTTCATCAGCAAGCTGCAAGAGATTTTCGCCTTGTGGGGCCGCACCCTGAGCCTTAAAGAGGCCCGCGATGTGGTTCGGACCTTCCACTCACGGATCTTGCCGATGGTGCGCAGCTTGCCCGGCTATGGTCAGTTGCAGGCCTTCGAAACCCTGAACTCGCGCAGCCTGCTGAGTGAAGACGACGCCGACAGCAACCCGTTTGATCTACGCATCAACGACGCTCAGCGTCAGCAGCTCAATGCCTGTTACCACGGGCTGTACACCCGCGATGCGCGTTTTCGCGAAACACTGGCGCCGTTGTGTCGGCATGCCTTGCAGCTCAAGGAGCTGGAGCGTGATCACCCGGATGTGCAAAAACGCATGGCGGTCACCGAACTGGCAGCCAAGCGCGATGAAGAGCTGTGCGACACCCTTGAAGACTTGTGGTTTGCCGCCGGGGCCTGGCCGATCAAAGGGATTGAGCCGAACCGGGAAACCCTGGAGATCAATGGTTCGAAGTTCCATTGCCACGGGTATATCCCGCAGTTGGATGCCTGGGTTGTGTTGGGCTTTGATCCGCGTGAAAACCCGCAAATCTCCCGGCCCGGGGCCAAACTGACGGTACGTGCCGAGTGGGCTGTAAAGCGAACACTGTTTCGAGCTTTTTGCAGTAAGCCGCTGATTTGGTTAGAAAGTTATGCAGATGCCAAGCGAGTCATTGCTTCGCTGGCAGGAGATGCCAGTGCCGGACCGGGCTTTGATTACAAGCTCAAGGGCGAGCTGACTTCAGCGCCGTTGCTCGATTGTTTTGTTACGGCCGCCAGTTTTATCGAGAATCTGGGGCTCGACGTGGCAGCGGCGGTGGGCGAGATGCGCTTTGCCAAGGATGACCCGGACCGTTTCTTCTTTGAGGCCTTGAGCCTTTACTGGCGGGCGCTGGAAGACCACCTGTTGGCGCAAACGCCGCCGGTGATGACCTACAACCGCATGTTCTCGTTGTTTGGTGAGAACACGCCGCAGAACTTCAAGCTGCTGAGCCACGAGCAACTGCGGCCGTTGTCGCATTTGATGATCGATGAGTTCCAGGACGTATCACCGCAGATCGTCTCGTGGCTGCGCGCCAGCTTGCGTGAAATCCGTAGCCGTGGCCCTGCAATGCACGTCGGGCGGGGCGCTCAGCGTTCCTCGCTGCTGTGTGTAGGCGATGACTGGCAGTCGATCTATGGCTGGCGCGGCAGTTCGCCCAAGTACTTTATGGAGTTCAACAAAGAATTCCCGTCGCCTGCCACCACGCGCGTGATGCTCAGCGATAACTTCCGCAGCCATCAACACATCATCGACGCGGCTGAGCACATCGTGCGCGCGGCGCCGTCGATTGCCGGTAAGCGCGCCAAGGCCAGCGGCGAGCCCAAGCAGCCCGTGCCGGTGAATGTCCTCAATCGGGACGATCAGGATTTGGCCGCCCGATTGACCGAGCATTACAACGCGGGCGATCGGATCTTAATGTTGTATCGAAAAAGCAGCGATAAGTTGCTGATTGAAAAGGATATACAGTCTGTAGTTAATGTGGATTCGAGGTTGGCGCCAGAAGATCGCAGGCTTAAACAACTGACCTATCACAGCTCCAAGGGCCTGCAGGCTGACGCTGTTTTCCTGCTGGGCGATTGCCAGCATCTGACCTCGTCACCGTACAAAAATCAGGTCTACCGCATGGCGGGCCTTGGCAAAGACGGCGAGCCGGACCCTTACGATGCGGCGCAGAAGGACGAAATCCTGCGACTGGCTTATGTCGGTATCACCCGGGCCGTGACGCATTGCTATTGGTATCTGGAAAGCCAGGACGCCCAAGGGCCAAACATGCCCAAGGCCTCTGACCGGATCCCCAAGGGCAAGGCGTTTTTTGAGGACCTACGCGGTTCAAAGGTGACTGCTGGTTAACGTGAACGTGTGGGAGCGAGCTTGTCTCGCGATCTTTTGATCTTTAAAAGATCGCGAGGCAAGCTCGCTCCTATGTATGGACTCGCCCCCCACTGTCAACCCGCTTTTGCCCACTGACACCC
>NZ_WIVR01000058.1:0-33824 GCF_009600525.1 Pseudomonas sp. FSL R10-1350 | reverse complement strand
CCGCAGCACTGGCCGGGGCGATTGCCGGAGGCGCGCTGCAAACGGCGCGCAGCTATGGCAGCCGCTTGCTGGGCAAGCTCAAGGGCCAGCGCGAATTGACCGTGGACGACAGCGTATTGCGCTTGCTGGCCTTGCGTCAGCGCCAGTTGCTGCACGCGCTAAACGCACGCGGGCATGCAGCCGTCGACAGCATCCAGGTCGCCACCCCGCAGGACAAAACCTGGCGCGAAGGCAAACTGCCCGAGCCGCTCAACAAAGCCCGGGCGTACCCGCAATGGTCATCGCTCAACCCGCACCCCAAATTGAGCCAGGCCGAGCGCCAGGAGCAGATCGAGTTGCTGGCCGAGCAAATCTGACTACGGCACCTCTTCTGTGGGAGCGGGCTTGCTCGCGATACAGGCAACACGGTGCATCCGCTAAAACGCGGTGATTTCATCGCGAGCAAGCCCGCTCCCACAAGGGTTAGGTGTTTAACAGGTTCAAGGCTTTGGCCTTGAGCAGTTGCAGGTCGATGAGCGGGGCGTGCAGTTGCTTGGCCTGTTCATCCCACAGGCGCATGCGCAGGCTAAGCCCGCACAGTGGGTCTTGTTCAAAGGCAGCGGCCTCGGCTTCGCTCATCACGCCGCCCTGGTAACCCAACGTCCTGATACTGGCTTCGCTCAACAGGTCGTAATAGCCCGGTTGGCGCAACGTCAGGTAGCGCTTGGCCTGCACGTGGTATTCCACCAGTTTGGCCATGCGCTCACTGAAACCCGCCTGACGCAGGTAATCGGCGCCCACCTGTTCATGGCTGACCACGCCGTATCCGCCCATGTTCAGCGCATCTTTGACGCACAAATGCCCAATGTCATGAAAGAACGCGGCCAATACCACTTCATCGTCATGCCCTTCGGCCATCGCCAACTGCGCCGCCTGGGACATGTGTTCGAGCTGTGACACCGGCTCGCCGATGTAATCGTCGGTGCCGAACTGCTGATACAAGGCAAAAACCCGCTCTACCGCCAGTTGTGCCGGGGTCATCACGCCTCCTCCAGCAAACGCGCGATGTTGCGCTCGGCCATCGCCGGGCCAACGCTCATGCCCACGCCGGTTTGCATCAAGGCGGCGCTCAGGCCCGGCTCCACCGGCAGCCAGGTAAACGGCTTGGCCCCGCGCGCGCCATAAACGCCTTGCCAGCGCTCCATCACCTGCACTTCACAGCCGAGCGTGTCTTCGCACAATTGCAGCATCCAGTTATCGACCTGTTCGGCGTTAAACGGTGATGGATCGCTGTCGTAATGGTGTGAGTCACCGACGATCAGCTCGCCGTAGGGCGTCGGGCTGATCAACAAGTGAATGCCGTGCTCATCCAGGTACGGGCTGTCGCGCAGGATCTCGGCCTGCACCGCGGCCGCTTCCGGCAAATCGGCAAAGGCGCCGTAATGCACGCAACTCAGGCCGGTGAGCAAGGCGTGTTGCAGCTGCAAGTCGATTGTTGGCCGCACCCGCAGCATTTGCAGGCGACAGACCTGCGGGTTGAGCGTCGCCAGTGGCTCGGCCAGCAGGGTTTGATAGTCGTGCCCTGAACAGACAATCACCTGCGCGCCTTTAAAGCTGCCCGCCGTGGTGTGAACCTGCCCCGGCTCGACGTCGCGCACCAGGGTTGAAAAGTGAAACTCGACGCCGAAGTCGCGCTGCAGGTACTGCACCAGCGCCGGAATGGCCTCACGCGAATACACCTGTTGGTCGTCCAGCCCGTGCAACGCGGCGCGATGGTGGTTGAACTGGCCGCCGTAGAGGGCGTCCAGTTCAGCACCACGTAGCAGTTCGGCGCGGTAACCGTGTTCACGGGCACGGCCTTGGCAAAAGGCCTCCAGCAGGTGTTCTTCAGCCTCGGTGCGGGCAAACAGGTACGCGCCGTTGCGTTTGAGGTCAAAGCCCGCCTGCTGCGCCCACTCGCCCCAGATACCCCGGCTGGCCCGGGCCAGATCGAGCATCACCCCCGGTGGCTGGCCGGTGACCAGCGCCTGGCCGAAGTTGCGCACCGACGCGCCCAAGGGCGTGAGTGTGCGTTCGAAGACATGGACCTTAAGCCCGCGTTTGGCGGCCGCGTAGGCATGGGACAAACCCAGAATGCCAGCGCCGACGATAAGAATAGTCATACACCTGTCCTGAAGAGCACATCCAATCCCTGTAGGAGCGAGCTTGCCTCGCGATCTTTTAAAAGATCAAAAGATCGCGAGGCAAGCTCGCTCCTACAGGGTCAGGTTACTGAAGAGTTATTCGGCCACTTTCTCGGACTTGCCGTCATAGCGTTTGCGCCATTCGGTCAAAATTTGATCGCGGTTTTTTGAGGCCCAGGCGAAGTCGTTTTTGATCAGGCGTTGCTCATAGTCAGCCGGCAATTCGGTCTGCGGCTTGGCAATGCCGGGCTGCGCGAGCACGGCGAAGTTCTCTTTATATAGCTCCATCGCCGCCGGGCTGGCCGAGAAGTCAGCGAGCTTTTGCGCCGCTGCTTCATGGGGCGTGCCTTTAATCACGGCTGTGGCTTCGATCTCCCAGCCCAGGCCTTCTTTAGGCAGGATGATGTCCAGTGGCGCGCCCTGGCGCTTGAGCTGCACAGCCGGGTATTCAAACGAAATGCCAATCGGGAACTCGCCCGAAGCGGCCAATTTGCACGGCTTGGAACCGGAGTGAACGTACTGGCCGATGTTCTGGTGCAGGCCGTCCATGTACACCCAGCCCTGCTTCTCGCCAAAGGTTTGCAGCCACGCGCTCACGTCCAGAAAGCCCGTGCCGGAAGACGCCGGGTTCGGCATCACGATCTTGCCCTTGTACTCGGGCTTGGTCAGGTCTTGCCAGCTTACCGGCTTGCTCAGGCCCTGCTTTTCGGCCTCAACCGTGTTGAAGCAAATGATCGCGGCCCACACGTCCATGCCAACCCAGGCCGGTGGATTGGCAGGGTCACGGTAGTTGGGGCCGATCTTGGCCAGGTCTTGCGGTGCGTAGGGTTGCAGCATGCCTTGCTGATCAAGGATCGCCAGGCTCGACGCCGCCAGCCCCCAGACCGCATCCGCCTGCGGGCGGTCTTTTTCAGCGAGCAGTTTGGCGGTGATGATGCCGGTGGAGTCACGCACCCACTTGATCTCAACGTCCGGGTTGGCCTTCTCGAAAGCTTGTTTGTAGCTCTTCAGTTGCTCGGCTTCGAGGGCGGTGTAGACGGTTAGCTCGGTTTTTGCGGCAAAGGCGTTAACGCTGAAAGCGGTGAGGACAGCAGCGACAAGAGCAAGAGGCTTGAACATGGTGCGGTTCCTTGAGGTGGAAGGGTTATTGCGCCGGTGCGCCTTGGCGCCAGGCTTGGGAGCGGCGCAACACGCCGCGTGAAGCCCAGGCCAGGAGCAGGGACACGCCAATGGAGGTCAGTAAAATCAGGGTCGACATGGCCGCCGCTCCGCCTACATTGCCGGCGTCGTCCATGTTCAGCACCGCCACCGCCGCGAGGATGGTGTCGGGGCTGTAAAGGAAGATCGCCGCCGACACGGTGGTCATCGCCGAGACGAACAGGTAGCGCACGATGTCCAGTAGCGCGGGCAGGCAAATCGGGACGGTGACGCGCCAGTAATGGCGGTACAACGGCGCCTTGAGCGACAGCGCAGCGGCTTCGAACTCGCCATCAAGCTGGCGCAATGCGGTGGTGGCGGTCATTTGCGCAGTGGTCAAATAGTGAGCAATGGTGCACACCACCAGCAGCGCCATGGTCCCGTAGAACACATGCAGCGGGTTGCCCGGCAGGTTGAAGAAAAACACGTAGCCCAACCCCAGCACCAAACCCGGCACCGCCATGGGGATAAAGCTGAGCATGCGCAGCACCAGGTTCAGGCGCTTCTGGGTGTGGGTTTTTTCCATCAGGTAGGCGCCGGTGAAGATCACCGCGCTGCCGATCAGCGCCGTGCACAAGGCCATGGTCACGCTGTTGCGGTAGGCCAGCCAGCCGCCACCGGCGGTGTCATTGAACTGGTAGTGGTTGAGGGACAGCGACAGGTTGTACGGCCAAAATTTGACCAGCGACGAGTACACCGCCATCCCGAACACCAGCAGCAAGGCGGCGCAGATCAGCAACGCGATGGCCAGGTAGCAGCCATCTCGCAGCCTCGAAGGCACCGGCTTGAACACCTGGGCACGGCCGCTCATGGCGTCGCCGTGCTGACGGCGCAGCCAGGCATCGACGCCGAAGCTGAACAGCGCGGGCAACAGCAAGACCATGCCGATCAAGGCGCCGCGACCAAATTGTTGCTGCCCGACCACCGCTTTGTAGGCTTCCAGCGCCAGCACCTGATAGTCGCCACCCACCACCACGGGCACGCCGAAGTCGGTGATGGTCAGGGTGAACACCAGGCAAAACGCCGCGAACACGGCCTGACGCGTGCCCGGCCAGGTGATGCTGCGAAAGGCTTTGAATGGCCCCGCGCCCATGCTCGATGCCGCATCAAACAACCGGGCATCGGCCAGTGACAAGGCGGACAGCAGAATCATCAGGGCATGGGGAAAGGTGTAGATCACCTCGCCGAGGACGATGCCCCAGAAGCCGTAGATGTTGTCTGCAATCAGCCCGCGCAGCAGGCCCTGATTGCCGAACAAATACACCAGGGCAATGCCCGGCAACATCGACGGCGCCATCAGCGGCAGCAACGACAACCCGCGCCAGACGCGTTTGCCGGGGATCAAGGTACGTTGCAGCGCGTAGGCAAACAGGTACGCCAGCGGTACGACAATCGCCGCCACGCTGAGCGACACTTTGAGGCTGTTACCCACCAGCCAATGAAAGTTATCGCTGGTCACCAGCTCCCGCGCGGCGACCCAACCACCGCCCTGGCCGTCTTGCGCACTGAAGCCGCGCCAGAAGATCGCCAGCAACGGCATCAGCACGGCAATGGCCAATAACAGCAGCAACAGCAGTTTGCCGCCGAGGACAAACAACGTGTCGCCCCGTTCAGCCCGCGCAGCGTTACGGGCCAGGGTGTCGGACAGGGGCAAGGTCATTGGCGCGGCCATGTCAGGCAAACACCTGAAGGCTGTTCGGCGGCAAGGCGACGAAGATGTCCTGGGCGCCGAGACGCGGCAAATCCTGGCTGCCGACTTCGGCGGTGAGCGGGTGGCCCGGCAGGTGGTTGAGTTCGAAGCTCATGCGGCAGCGATTGCCGAGGAAGGTGATGTCCCGCACCCGTGCCGGGAACAGGTTTTCTTCGTGCAACAACGGGTTCACGCTGATTGCCTCGGGGCGACAAAACAGCCGCCCCGACTCGACGTGCCCGGCGTCGGCCGCCAAGCGCATGTTGACCCCGCCGACCTGCGCGTAAGTGCCGCTGTTGTGGTCAAACGGCAGCCAGTTGCCTTGCCCGACAAACTCGGCAACAAAGGGCGTGGCAGGCTTGTTGTAGATCTCTTGTGGGGTAGCGTACTGCTCGACCTTGCCGTTGTTCATCACGGCGATGCGGTCGGCCATCAGCATGGCTTCGTCCTGGTTGTGGGTCACCATCAAGGTGGTGATGCCCAGGCTGCGCTGCAATTGGCGCAACTCGGTGCACAAATGCTCGCGCACCCGGGCATCCAGCGCCGACATCGGTTCGTCGAGCAGCAACAGCGACGGTGCAGGCGCCAAAGCGCGGGCCAGGGCGACTCGCTGCTGCTGACCGCCGGACAGTTGGCCGGGGAATTTCTTTTCGCTGCCCGTGAGGCCCACCAGTTCGAGCATCTCGCTGACGCGCTTGCGCACCACGTCGCGGTTGCTGCCGGCCAGGCCGTAGGCGATGTTGGCCTCAACGGTCAGGTTGGGGAACAGTGCGTAGGACTGAAACAGGATCCCGTAGTCCCGTGCTTGCGGGGCGAGGTCTGAGACATCCCGTGAACCGAGGTACAAAACGCCATCGTCCTGACGTTCCAGTCCGGCGATGCAGCGCAGCAAGGTGGTTTTGCCGCACCCTGAGGGCCCGAGCAGACACACCAGTTCACCCGCCGCCACCTCCAGCGAGACGTTGTCCAGCGCGGTAAAAGCGCCAAAGCGCTTGCTCACGTTGCGCACCTTCATCGGCACGCCGGGTTGGGTCAAAGGGGTTGCGTTCGAGCGGTTCATGGATGCACCTCATCAAGCAGATGGGGTCATCCTAGAGGCGCTATGCGTACAAGATGTGGCAGTCAGGCAAAAGCTGTCGATAGAGGTATTGGTGGATTTTGGAGTAATGCTCACAACATCCCTGTGGGAGCGGGCTTGCTCGCGAGCTTTTAAAAAGATCAAAAGATCGCGAGGCAAGCTCGCTCCTACAGGGGGTCAGGCCGGGGCCATTTCCTGCGCCAGCCCCAGAAAAGCCGCAGGCAAGCGCGCAGACTTTCGCTCTTTGAGGCAGTACAAATACT
The DNA here is from genome assembly GCF_009600525.1 of Pseudomonas sp. FSL R10-1350. Taxonomy (NCBI): domain Bacteria; kingdom Pseudomonadati; phylum Pseudomonadota; class Gammaproteobacteria; order Pseudomonadales; family Pseudomonadaceae; genus Pseudomonas; species Pseudomonas sp. FSL R10-1350. Next base: position 27,434 of record NZ_WIVR01000058.1, on the reverse strand, counting down.
CGGCGATCATCGGCGCACCTTCGAGGGTCAGTACGCGCAGTTGCGGGTCGTGGGGGACTTCCTGGCGGGCGATGATGCTGATGCCGATACCGCGCAGCACCGCTTCGCGGATCGATTCGCGGCTGCCAATTTCCAGCAGCGGGCCAAAACCAACCCCGGCGCTGCTGAGCAGTTCTTCGGTCAATTTACGCGTGGTCGAGCCTTGCTCGCGCATCAGCAGGCAATGCCCGGCCAAGGCGCTCAGCGGCACGTGATCGAGCTTGGCCAACGGGTGATTGCGGTGCACCGCCACCACCAGCGGATCGGAGCCCAGAACCCGGCGTATCAGCCGTGGGTCTTCCAGCAACTGCGACGAGGCGGCGATGTCGACGCGGTATTCGTCCAGCGCTTCGAGCACTTGCTGGGAGTTACCAATGTCTACCGACACGACAATCTGCGGCAGGCGCTCGCGGAAGGCTTTGACCAGATCAAGGATGTAATACGGCGCGGTGGCGGCGATGCGCAACGTGCCGGTGCCGTGGCCGCTGTTGCGCAAAAAGAACTCGATATCGGCCTCTTGCTGCAACAGCGTTTTAACCATGGGCAGCAAGCGCACGCCTTCATCGCTGAGGGTCAGGCGCCGCCCGCCACGGTAGAACAGTTCTACACCGTACTGGCTTTCGAGCTGGCGGATCTGGGTGGTCACGGTCGGCTGGCTCAACCCGAGCTTTTTCGCCGCCTGTGTGATGCTGCCCAACTGGGCCACCCGGTAAAACGCTTTCAGCTCGGCACTCAGCACTGTGGCCTCTCTTGATCTATTTGCGCAGCAGGCGCAACCCGTTAAACACCACCAACAGGCTCACGCCCATGTCAGCAAAGACGGCCATCCACATGGTGGCCAAGCCCATGAAGGTTACCGCAAGAAAGATCGCTTTAATGACCAATGCCAAGGCAATGTTCTGTTTGAGGATGCTCGCGGTGTCCCGTGACAAGCGAATGAAAGCCGGTATTTTGCGCAGATCATCGTCCATCAGGGCGACATCTGCCGTCTCTATGGCGGTATCCGTACCGGCTGCCGCCATGGCAAAACCGATCTCGGCGCGGGCTAATGCCGGGGCGTCGTTGATGCCGTCGCCGACCATGCCCACGTGATGGCCCTGTGCATAAAGGGCTTCGATGGCTTTGAGTTTGTCCTCCGGCAGCAGGTTGCCCTGCGCCTGGTCGATGCCCACCTGGGCCGCAATCGCGTTGGCGGTGTGCGGGTTGTCGCCGGTCAGCATCAGGGTTTTGACCCCCAGCGCGTGCAGCTCGCGGATTGCTTCGCGGCTGGTTTGCTTGACCGTGTCGGCCACGGCGAACAACGCCATGGGGCCTGCGCTGTCGATCAGCAAGATCACGGTTTTGCCTTGTTCTTCCAACGCGAAGAGCTTCTCCTCAAGGGCGGGCGAGCACAGGCCCAGCTCTTCGATCAGGCGGTGGTTACCCAAGTGGTAAACCTTGCCGTCGATGTCGCCACGTACGCCACGCCCTGCCAGCGCCGTGAAGTTATCCACAGTACGCAGCGTCAGGTTTTTATCCACAGCGGCATTGGCCACGGCCATCGACACCGGGTGATCCGAACGCGAAGCCAGGCTTGCAGCCAGCAGCACCGCGCTCTCGGTGTGCAGCGGGTCGAGCGGCAGGTAGTCGGTTTGCACCGGCTTGCCGTGGGTGATGGTGCCGGTTTTATCCAGCGCCAAAAAGTCCAGCTTGTGGCCGCTTTCGAGGTACACACCGCCTTTGACCAGGATGCCTTTGCGCGCAGCGGCTGCCAAGCCGCTGACGATGGTTACCGGGGTCGAGATCACCAGCGCGCACGGGCACGCCACCACCAGCAGCACCAGCGCACGGTAGATCCAGTCGAACCACGTCTCGCCCATAAACAGCGGCGGGATAATCGCCACAGCCAAGGCCAGCAGAAACACCACCGGGGTGTAGATTTTGGAGAAGCTGTCGACAAAGCGCTGGGTCGGCGCACGGGCGCCCTGGGCTTGTTCCACCGCCAGGATGATGCGCGCCAGGGTCGAGTTGTTGGCCGCTGCGGTAACGCGAAACTCCAGCGAACCGGCCTGGTTGATGGTGCCCGCAAAGACTTTATCGCCCACGGTTTTTTCCACCGGCAGGCTCTCGCCGGTAATCGGCGCCTGATCGATACTTGAGCTGCCCGCCACCACTTCGCCGTCCAGGCCAATGCGCTCGCCGGGTTTAACCCGCACGATGGCACCCGGTTCGACGTCTTTAACCTCACGTTCCAGCCATGTGCCGTCGGCTTGCTGCACGGTGGCTTTGTCCGGAGCCATTTGCATCAGGCCGCTGATGGCGTTGCGTGCACGGTCCAGAGACTTGGCTTCGATCAGCTCGGCCACGGTAAACAGGAACATCACCATCGCCGCTTCGGGCCATTGGCCGATCAGCAGGGCGCCGGTCACGGCGATGCTCATCAGCGCGTTGATGTTCAGGTTGAGGTTTTTAAGGGCAATCCAGCCTTTTTTGTAGGTGGTCAGGCCGCCGCTGAAAATCGACACCAGCGCCACCAATGCAATGACCCAGGTCGGCGCTGCGCCGGTGAAGTGCAGCACTTCTGCCGCCAACGCACCGACACCGGACAGCGCCAACGGCCACCAGTGTTTTTTCGGCGCAGGCGACAGCGGCGCGTCAGCATCGGCGCCGGTTTGCAGCGGGTCGGCCTGCATGCCCAGGGATTTAATGGCCGCGACAATCGGATCAGTCGACGGCAGGTCGTGGGTCACCACCAGCACGCGATTGATCAGGTTGAACTCCAGCTGCTGCACACCGGCCAGCTTGCCCAGTTTGTTCTGGATCAGGGTTTGCTCGGTCGGGCAGTCCATGGCTTCAATGCGGAAACTGCTCAGGCGCGCGCCCATGGTGGGCGTGGCACTGAGCTTGATCACGCTCGGCCCGGCAGTGCTTGAACAGCAACTGTGCGCGTGGCTGGCGTGGTCGTGCTTTTCCTCATGGCCGTGGTCATGGTCATGGTCATGGTCATGGTCATGATCATGATCAGCGTGTGGTTTGTGCGAAGTGTGAATGGAGTCGCTCATCGGGTGCGTCCAAAAAGGTGCCTGTTGCCAAGTAAAGACCCTGTAGCCACTATAGGGTCAAGCATCCTTTGGGAGATAAGCGCGATGAAGATTGGTGAACTGGCGAAATTGACCGATTGTCAGGTCGAAACCATCCGTTATTACGAGCGTGAAGGCTTGTTGCCAGAGCCTGCGCGCAGTGACGGCAACTACCGTTTGTACACCCAGGCCCATGTCGAGCGGCTGACGTTTATCCGCAATTGCCGCAGCCTGGACATGACCCTCGAAGAAATCCGCAGCCTGCTCAATCTGCGCGACAGCCCGCAGGACCAATGCGAAAGCGTGAATGCGTTGATCGACGAGCACATCCACCACGTCAAGGCGCGCATTGATGGCTTGCAAGCTTTGCAGGTGCAACTGCTCGACCTGCGCCAACGCTGTGGCGAAGGGCCGGGGATGGATCAGTGCGCGATTTTGCAGCGTCTGGAAGTCAGCGGTTCAGTGGCAGCGCCAGAAGGCGAGCCAAGCCATGTGGGCAGAAGCCACGGGCATTAGGCCAACACCCTCGCCCCGTGGGAGCGGGCTTGCTCGCGATACAAACGACTCGGTGCTCTTTTAGACCACAGCGATTCGATCGCGAGCAAGCCCGCTCCCACAAGGCGCGAGGGACGCGGGTTACACCGCCATCGGCGCGGTCATGGGGGCGTGGTGCTGGTAGCCTTCGAGGCTGAAGTCACCCGGCTCGATCAGTTCCAGCCACTCCGGCTGGTAAACGCCGGTCTTGGCGAATTCCGGTACGCGGTCCGAGATCACCAGTTTTGGCATCGGGAACGGTTCGCGGGTCAGCTGTTCGTTGAGCATGTCCAAGTGGTTTTCATACACGTGGGCATCGCCAATGAAGTAGGTGAACCAGCGTGGCGTGTAGCCGGTCAGGCGGCCGATCAGGCTCAGCAACGCGGCGCCTTCGGTCAGGTTGAACGGCGTGCCCAGGCCCAGGTCGTTCGAACGGATATAGAGGGTCAGGGAGATTTCCTTGGTCTCAACGTTCGGGTGGAACTGGTAGAGCAGGTGGCACGGCGGCAGGGCCATTTCGTCGAGCTGGGCGCAGTTCCAGCCGTGGAACAGAATACGGCGGCTGCCCGGGTCATTGATGATCGTGTCGACGCACTGGCGTACCTGGTCGATGGCTTTGTACAGCACCACGTAGGCCGCGCCGTCTTCTTCACCTTCGGCGATCTGGCGATAACCCTGGCTCAGGCACAGCTCGATGGCGGCCTGGTTGCTGCGCGCCACTTGCTTGTAGGCTGGCCACTTGCGCCATTGCACGCCGTAGATCTCGCCCAGGTCGTCTTCGCCCTGACGGAACGGGTTGGCCAGCCATTGGGCGTTTTCGTTGGCGTTCTGGTCCCAGACCTTGCAGCCCAGCGCACGGAAGTCAGCCGCGCTGTTGACCGGGCGCAAAAAGCCGCACATCTCGCCAATCGCCGATTTGAACGCCATGCGGCGCGTGGTGATGGCCGGGAAGCCTTCTTTGAGGTCGTAGCGCAACATGGCGCCCGGCAGACTGATGGTCTTCACGCCGGTACGGTTGGCTTGCAAGGTGCCGTTTTTAATGACGTTGGCAACGAGGTCAAGATATTGCTTCATGGTTTTCCTAGCGTTTGAATGCAGGGCCGCGCGGGCCCTGCGATTCGAATTTAATGCGCAGCCTTTTGAGCCGCCGGATCACGGTTGTAGGCCAGCCAGATCAGGAACAGGCCGCCCGCGATCATCGGCAGGCAGAGGATTTGCCCCATCGTTACCCAGCCGAACGCCAGGTAGCCTAGCTGAGCGTCCGGCACGCGGACGAACTCGACGATGAAACGGAAGATCCCGTAAAACAGGGCAAACATCCCGGAAACCGCCATTGTAGGGCGAGGTTTGCGCGAGTACAGCCACAACACCAGGAACAGTGCCACACCTTCCAGGGCAAACTGGTAAAGCTGCGACGGATGGCGCGCCAACTGTTGTGGGTCAGTGGGGAAGATCATCGCCCACGGCACGTCGCTGGCCTTGCCCCACAACTCGCCATTGATGAAGTTACCGATACGCCCTGCGCCCAGACCAATCGGCACCACAGGGGCGATGAAGTCGAGGATCTGGAAGAACGATTTACCGTTGCGCTTACCGAACCACCAGGTCGCCAGCATTACGCCGATCAAGCCGCCGTGGAACGCCATGCCGCCTTTCCACACTTCAAAAATCAGCAGCGGGTTGGCGATGTAGGCGCTCAGGTCATAAAACAGCACGTAGCCCAGGCGGCCGCCGACTATCACGCCCATGGCCACCCAAAACACCAGGTCCGAGAGTTTCTCTTTGTTCCAGGTCGGGTCGAAGCGGTTGAGACGTCGCGACAGGATCAGCCAGGCGGCGCCAATGCCGATCAGGTACATCAAGCCGTACCAATGGATTTTCAGCGGTCCGATAGCCAATGCCACCGGGTCAATCTGCGGGTAAGGCAGCATTGCGACTCCTCGTTAGATCAGGAAACTCAAACCGACACAGAACAACAGTGCGGCAAACAGCCGTTTCAGCAGGCGCGGCGAAAGCTTGTGGGCCAAACGCGCACCGAAACGGGCAAAAAACATGCTGGTCAGGGCGATCCCGACCAACGCGGGTATATAAACAAACCCGAGACTATGCGCGGGCAAGTCAGGGTTGTGCCAGCCAATCATCATGAAACTTAACGCACCGGCAACCGCGATGGGCAGACCGCAGGCCGACGAAGTGGCCACGGCTTGCTGCATGGTCACGCCGCGCCAGGTCAAAAACGGTACGGTCAGCGAGCCGCCGCCGATACCGAAAATCGCCGACGCCCAGCCAATCACGCTACCGGCCAAGCTCAGACCCACCTTGCCCGGCACCGTTCGGCTGGCCTTGGGTTTTAGGTCCAGGGCCATTTGCAGGGCGATGATCACGGCAAACACGCCAATGATTTTCTGCAAGTGCGGGCCGGAGATCGCCTCGGCGGTCAATGCGCCTATCCCGGCCCCGACCAGAATCCCCAGGCTCATCCAGGCAAACAGAGGCCACAGCACCGCGCCTTTGCGGTTGTGCGCAATCACTGAGTTGATCGAGGTAAAGATAATGGTCGCCAATGACGTGCCAACGGCCAAATGGGTCAACACCTCGTTGCTGAAACCTTGCAAGGTGAAACTGAACACCAGCACCGGCACGATGATCAGCCCGCCACCGACTCCGAACAATCCGGCCAGTACCCCAGCGAAGCCCCCCAACACCAGATAGAGCAGAAATTCCATGACGCCCCCTATTTTTGATCCGCATGGTAACGGAGCAAGGGCTCGGGCTCCATCCCGCATGGCGTAACACGCAGGGGCAATCTATAAGTACAGTGATTAAAAAAACATTAAGGACTGCCCATGTGCCTGATTGTCTTCGCTTGGCGCCCCGGCCACGCACAGCCTCTGGTCGTTGCGGCCAACCGCGATGAATTTTATGCGCGCCCCACTAAACCGTTGGCCCAGTGGGTTGAAGCACCGCAGGTGTTTGCCGGGCGTGACCTGCAGGCAGGCGGCACCTGGCTCGGCATAGGGGCCAATGGCCGCTTTGCCGCACTGACCAATATCCGTGAACCGCACCAACCGCCCGGGCGGCATTCGCGGGGTGAGCTGGTGTCTGATTTTTTGAGTGGCAATCAGCACATTGCTGAGTATTTCGAGGATGTTGACCGACGAAGGCTGAGTTATGCCGGTTTTAACCTGCTGCTGGGGGATGGTGACCAGCTCTGGCATTTCAATTCCAAAGAGCTGGTGCCGCAGCCCTTGAGTGCGGGGATTTATGGCTTGTCGAATGCCGGGCTGGACACCCCGTGGCCCAAGCTGCTCAGGGCCAAGGCGGCGCTGGCCGAGGTGCTGAACGACCCGCAGCCGCAAGCCTTGCTGGCCCTGCTCAAAGACCCGCAAGCAGCGCCCTTCAATAAATTGCCGGACACCGGCGTCGGGCTGGCCACGGAGACGTTGTTGTCGAGTGTGTTTATCGCCAGCCCCAATTACGGCACCCGCGCCAGCACCGCGCTGATCGTCAATGCCGATGGTTCACGGGTGATGGTGGAGCACAGCTTCGGGCCGCTGGGCGGGCGTTTGGGTGAGGTGCATTTAACCTCGTAGCAGCTGCCGAGCTCAGCGAGGCTGCGTCCGATTGCGCAGCAATCGTAAATGCGAAGATCACGTTCTATCTGAAAGATCGTGATCGCCGGTTTTACGACGACTGCGTCGCCGGACGTAGCCTGCGGCAACTGCTACGGATTCATCCCCACCAAAACTAATAAGGCTTGATCGCCGCCGGGTTCATCATGCGCGTCAGGCCCATGTTTTTCAGGGCCAGCTGGATGGTGCTGCGAATGACTTGCGGGTTGTCGATGGTCATGACTTCAGCCAGCAACTCCTTGGCCCGGCTCAGGCTAACCTGGCGCAACATCCACTTCACCTTGGGCAAATTGGTGGCGTTCATTGACAGGCTGTCAAAACCCATGGCCATCAACAAGATCGCAGCCGCCGGGTCACCGGCCATTTCACCGCAGATACTCGCAGGCTTGCCTTCGGCGTGGGCGTCACGCACCACCGCCTGCAAGGCTTGCAGCACGGCCGGGTGCAGGTAGTCGTACAAATCGGCCACCCGCGGGTTGTTGCGGTCCACCGCAAGCAGGTACTGGGTCAAGTCGTTGGAACCTACCGACAAAAAGTCCACCTGACGGGCCAGCTCTTTGGTCTGGTACACCGCCGCCGGGACTTCGATCATCACGCCAATCGGCGGCATCGGCACGTCGGTGCCTTCGTCGCGCACTTCACCCCAGGCACGGTGCAGCAGGTGCAGGGCTTCTTCGAGTTCGTGGGTGCCGGAGATCATCGGCAGCAAGATGCGCAGGTTGTTCAGGCCTTCGCTGGCCTTGAGCATGGCCCGGGCCTGCACCAGAAAGATTTCCGGGTGGTCGAGGGTCACGCGGATCCCGCGCCAGCCCAGGAACGGGTTGTCTTCTTTGATCGGGAAGTACGACAGCGACTTGTCGCCGCCAATGTCCAGGCTGCGCATGGTCACCGGCTGCGGATGGAAGGCCGCCAACTGCTCGCGATAAATCGCCAACTGCTCTTTTTCGCTCGGGAAGCGCTGGTTGATCATGAACGGCACTTCGGTGCGGTACAGACCTACGCCTTCTGCGCCACGCTGTTGCGCACGGGCCACATCGGCCAGCAGGCCGGTGTTGACCCACAGCGGCATGCGGTGGCCGTCCGGGGTGATACACGGCAGCTCGCGCAGGGCGTCGAGGCCCTGGGACAACTGGCGTTCTTCTTCAACTACGTCGGCGTATTGTTTGCGCAACACATCGCTGGGGTTGGTGTAGACCTCACCGTGGTAGCCGTCGACGATCATCTGGATGCCGTCGACCTTGGAGTACGGCAGGTCAACCAGGCCCATCACGGTCGGGATGCCCATGGCACGGGCCAGAATCGCCACGTGGGAGTTACCCGAACCCAATACCGAAACCAGGCCCACCAGCTTGCCTTCAGGCACCTCGCCGAGCATGGTCGCGGTCAGCTCTTCACTGACCAGAATGGTGTTGTCGGGGTAGACCATGGTTTGCTGGTGATCGTGCTGCAAATAGGCCAGCAAGCGGCGCCCGAGGTCACGCACGTCCGACGCCCGCTCGCGCAGGTAGTCGTCGTCCATCAATTCGAAACGGTTGACGTGATCAGTCACCACCTGACGCAGCGCGCCCTGGGCCCACTGACCGGTCTTGATCACATTTTTGACTTCGCTGCCCAGCGAGGCGTCGTCGAGCATCATCAGGTACACGTCGAACAGCGCCTGCTCTTCGGGGCGCAGTTGCGTGGCGAGCTTTTTCGACACCGCGCGCATGTCGTTGCGCACGCCTTCGAGGGCGTTTTTGAACAGCGCTATTTCGGCAGGAATATCGGTGATGGTCTTGTCGGGCACCACGTCCAGATCGGCCGGAGGCAGCATGACCACCGCCGTACCGACCGCCGCGCCGGGCGAACCGGGCACGCCGACGAATTTGGCTTCCTGGATACCCTTGCCCTGACGCCCCAGGCCACGAATCGACCCTGTAGCTTCTGCGTGGGCAATAACCCCGGCCAATTGCGCGCTCATGGTCACGAGGAAGGCTTCTTCACCCTCATCGAACTGGCGGCGTTCTTTTTGCTGAATGACCAACACCCCCACCACACGGCGGTGGTGGATAATCGGCGCGCCGAGGAATGAGGCATAGCGCTCCTCACCGGTTTCGGCAAAGTAGCGGTAGCGCGGGTGATCGGCGGCGTTTTCGAGGTTCAGAGGCTCTTCGCGGGTACCCACCAGACCGACCAGGCCTTCGTTGGGTGCCATGCTGACTTTGCCGATCGAGCGCTTGTTCAAGCCCTCGGTGGCCATCAGTACAAAACGGTTGGTCTCTGGATCAAGCAAATAGACCGAGCAGACCTGGCTGCCCATGGCCTCTTTGACGCGCAACACAATAATCCCCAACGCCGCCCTGAGATCTTTGGCGGCGTTTACTTCCTGGACGATCTTGCGCAGCGTATTGAGCATGGCTCGGGGTCGAACTCCGTGTCAGGCGCGCGTTAATAGGCGCGGTGCAAGTTCTTTGAGCGCGCGACGGTAGACCTCGCGCTTGAATGTCACCACCTGGCCCAACGGATACCAATAGCTGACCCAGCGCCAGCCATCGAATTCCGGTTTACCGGTTAAATCCATCCGCACCCGCTGCTCATTCGAGACCAGGCGCAGCAAAAACCACTTTTGCTTCTGGCCGATGCACAGCGGTTGGCTGTGGGTACGGACCAGGCGTTGCGGCAAACGATAACGCAACCAGCCTCGCGTGCAGGCGAGTATTTCTACATCTTCGCGTTCCAGGCCAACTTCTTCGTTCAGCTCGCGGTACAAGGCGTCTTCCGGCGTCTCATCAGGGTTGATTCCGCCCTGTGGAAACTGCCACGCGTCTTGATTGATACGGCGAGCCCACAGTACCTGTCCGGCATCATTTGTCAGAATAATCCCGACATTAGGACGGAAACCATCGGGGTCGATCACGGCAACAACCTCGCAAACGCATGTCGCCGCATTGTTCCACAAAGGTTGTGAAAGCAGCAACGCGCCTTCCTGCCTTATGTGCACTCTTATTAAAAGACCGTATTCTTGTGGGCTTTCAACCGACAGCTCAGCGGGTAATTGCAATGCGTTTGGCTTTATTCGACTTGGACAACACCCTTTTAGGCGGCGACAGCGACCACGCGTGGGGCGATTACCTCTGCGAACGCGGCATTCTCGACGGTGACGCCTACAAAGCTCGTAACGACGAGTTTTACCAGGATTACCTGGCCGGCAAGCTCGACAATGCCGCTTATCTTAATTTCAGCATGGAAATTTTTGGCAAAAATGACATGGATCAACTCGATCAATGGCACCGCGAATTCATGCGCGACTGCATTGACGAACTGATGCTGCCAAAAGCCCAGGCACTGTTGGCCAAACACCGCGACGCGGGCGATACGCTGGTGATCATCACCGCGACCAACCGTTTTATCACCGCACCCATTGCGGCAAAGCTGGGCGTGGAACATTTGATCGCCACCGAATGCGAGATCGTTGATGGCCGTTACACCGGCCGCAGCACTGACGTGCCGTGCTTCCGTGAAGGCAAAGTGACACGCCTGAACCGCTGGATGGCAGAAAACGGCCACAGCCTCGAAGACAGCTACTTCTACAGCGATTCGATGAACGACCTGCCATTGCTGGAGCAAGTGACCCACGCCGTGGCCGTCGACCCGGATGAAAACTTGCGGGCAGAAGCCGTTAAACGTGGCTGGCCAGTGATTTCGCTGCGCGATTAAACCCAATCCTGTAGGAGCGAGCTTGCCTCGCGATCTTTAAAGTCAAAAGATCGCGAGGCAAGCTCGCTCCTACAGGGATGGTTAAACCGGTTTTGCGCCCATCATGGCCGCAATCGCAATAAAGCAAATCGCACAAAAAGCCGCCAGCACCACGGTAAAGCCCGGGTGTTTGGCCATTCGCCCCAGCCGCAGGCGGTTGAGGCGCACCAACAGCCACAACCAGCTCAAGCCACCCAGCAGGTACAAACTGCTCCCGCCCAGCAACCACAGCTGGCTCAGCGGCCAACCCGCCATGTGCACCAAAAACCAGCCACTCACCGGCAACGCCAGCAGGCACAGGCCCATCAGCCCCCAGAGAAACGCCCACGGGCGGCGCACCAGGCCACCCGCCAGGAAGGCGTCACCGGCACGCCGACGGCGAATCACCACAACCAGCAATACAAGCGCACTGACAAACAACAGCAGTGTCGATACGCCATGCAGCAGTTTTAACGCGGTGAACGTTTCCATTTGATTTATCTCTTGAGCCGTTCATTCAGCGTAGCGTTTATCAGCCAAGAAACAGCTGATACGCCGGGTTATCGCTTTCATCCCAGTACGGATAGCCGATTTCAGCCAGCGCCGCAGGCACCAGGTGGCGCTCATCGGCGGGCACTTGCAAGCCGGCCATCACACGGCCATCTGCCGCGCCATGGTTGCGGTAGTGGAACATCGAGATGTTCCAGCGCCCGCCCAGCTTGCTGAGGAAGTTGAACAGCGCCCCCGGGCGTTCCGGGAATTCAAAGCGGAACAGCAACTCATCGCTGACCTTGGCCGCGTGCCCGCCCACCATGTGGCGGATGTGCAATTTGGCCAGTTCGTTTTCAGTCAGGTCGACCACCGGGAAGCCCTGCTCGGCCAGGCTGGCCAGCAACGCGCTACGCGGGTCGTTCTCGGGATGGGTCTGCACACCGACGAATATGTGGGCTTCGCTGCCGGTGTGGTAGCGGTAGTTGAATTCGGTGATCTGGCGCTTGCCGACCGCCTGGCAGAACGCCTTGAAGCTGCCCGGCACCTCGGGGATGGTCACCGCGATGATCGCCTCGCGGCCTTCACCCAGTTCGGCCCGCTCGGCCACATGGCGCAAACGGTCGAAGTTAACGTTGGCGCCCGAGTCGATGGCCACCAGCGTCTGGCCGCGCACACCGCGTTGCTCGACGTATTTTTTGATCCCGGCCACGCCCAGCGCACCCGCGGGCTCGGTGATCGAGCGGGTGTCATCGAAGATGTCCTTGATGGCCGCGCAGATTTCATCGGTGCTCACGGTGATGACTTCATCGACGTAGTCTTTGCAAATATCAAACGTGTGCTGGCCGATCTGGCCCACGGCAACGCCGTCGGCGAAGATCCCGACGCTTGGCAAGACCACGCGCTCACCGGCCGCCATCGCGGCTTGCAGGCAGTTGGAGTCATCGGGCTCGACGCCAATGACTTTAATATCTGGCCGCAGGTACTTCACATACGCCGCAATACCGGCAATCAATCCGCCACCGCCCACCGGCACGAAGATCGCATCCAGCGGCGTCGGGTGTTGACGCAGAATTTCCATCGCCACGGTGCCCTGCCCGGCGATGGTGTGCGGGTCATCGTAGGGATGTACGTAAACGTAGCCTTTTTGTTCAACCAGTTGCAGCGAGTACGCCAGGGCTTCCGGGAAGGAATCACCGTGTAGCACCACAATACCGCCACGCGAACGCACGCCTTCAATCTTGATCTCAGGGGTGGTTTTGGGCATCACGATGGTAGCTTTCACCCCCAGCACCTTGGCGGCCAGCGCCAGGCCTTGTGCATGGTTGCCGGCCGAGGCGGTAACGACGCCGCAGGCACGCTCGGCGTCGGTCAATTGCGTGAGCTTGTTGTAAGCGCCACGAATCTTGAACGAAAACACCGGCTGCAAATCTTCGCGTTTGAGCAAAATCTGGTTGCCCAGACGCGCAGACAACTGATTGGCAGGCTGCAATGGGGTTTCTACCGCGACGTCATAAACGCGCGAGGTGAGTATCTTCTTAACGTACTGTTCGAGCATCGGAAAGCTTCACTGGGCGGTTAGCAGGGACCAAGGAGTCTACCCCAGCGTTTACACGGGCGACCATACGAATCCAAAGGTTTTAGTTATACTCCACGCCCTTCTGTTTACCCTTCCCGCCCCGGAGCCCGCATGACCCAGGATCAACTCAAACAAGCCGTAGCCCAGGCGGCTGTCGACTTCATCCTCCCGAAACTGGATGACAAGAGCATCGTTGGGGTCGGTACCGGCTCCACGGCCAACTGCTTCATTGACGCGCTGGCCTTGCACAAAGGCGCTTTCGACGGTGCCGTGGCCAGTTCCGAAGCCACCGCCGCACGCCTCAAGGGCCACGGTATTCCTGTGTACGAGCTGAACACCGTGAGCGATCTGGAGTTCTACGTGGACGGCGCCGATGAGAGCGACGAACACCTCAACCTGATCAAAGGCGGCGGCGCCGCCCTGACCCGCGAAAAAATCGTCGCGGCCGTGGCCAAAACCTTTATCTGTATCGCTGACGCCAGCAAGCTGGTGCCGGTGTTGGGCGCGTTCCCGCTGCCGGTTGAAGTGATCCCGATGGCCCGCAGCCACGTGGCCCGCGAACTGGTCAAGCTGGGCGGCGACCCGGTGTACCGCGAAGGTGTGCTGACGGACAACGGCAACATCATTCTTGACGTGCACAACCTGCAGATCGTCGACCCGGTGAAACTGGAAACTCAGATCAACGCCATCGTCGGTGTGGTGACCAACGGTTTGTTCGCTGCGCGCCCGGCGGACCTGTTGCTGCTGGGGACGCCTGAAGGCGTGAAAACCCTGAGCAAATAACCCGTAACCGTGTAGGAGCGAGCTTGCCTCGCGATCTTTTAAACCATCAAAAGATCGCGAGGCAAGCTCGCTCCTACGTGGTGTTGATTCAGGGCTTTTTGAACACGTAAAACAGGTTCGGCTCACTCACCAGGTACAGCGTCCCTTCGTCGTCCATGGCGACGCCTTCCGCTTGCGGCACTGACTCTTGCAGACCATTACGGCCCTTTTTCAGCGATAACGTGCTGAACGGGCGGCCACTGATGTCCAGTTCCAGCAGCAACTTCGACTCATCCGACAGCGCCAGCAAATGGCCGCTGCGCTCATCAAACTGCAAGCTCGATAAATCACGCACAAACAGTCGCGCATCACGTCGCGGGTTGGTGATCACGTGGGTGGCATAGGGTTGTTGCGGGTTGTCATGGGGAAAGCCGCGCACTTCGTAAATCAGCATCGGGTCGCGCTCCTTGGCCACAAACAGGCGCTTGCCCGCCGAGTCATAGGCCAGCCCCTCGAACCCTTTGTTGCCCGACGGGCTGATGCCCAAGGTCAGTTGCTCGGCATCTGCGGCATTGAGCTCGCGAGTGGTCTCGTCGAGTTTCACTTTGATCAGGCGCTGGGTGTATTCATCGGTGATCACGTAGGTGTTCTCATCAATGAACTCTATGGCCTCGGCATCACCAAACCCGGTCAGTTTTATCCGCCGCACTATCCGCCCATCCAGAGATAACTCCACCAGCTCCGGGTTTTTATTGGTCACGGTAAACAGGCTTTTGCGCACCGGGTCGAAGGTCAGGGCCGAGACATTGTCTTCAAGCCCCTCAATCACCCGGCCTTGCAGCACCGCACGGTAATCGCCCAGGTTGATGGCATTCGGGTTGGCAGGCTGCCACAGCAGGCTGAGGTTGAACCAGGTTCGGTCGAACAGGCGGTAATGCTGGGCCGCGAAGCCCGCGGCCAACAGCGCCACGAGCAACACGCCCAGAAAAAGCGGGGTAGAACGGCTGACACGCGACATAAGGACAAGCTCTTGAAAAATCAGTCGGATGAAATATCACGGCTGCATGAATTCAAGCTTAATCCGTCATGGCTATTTGGCTTTCTTTTCGAAACGGTAGAAAAGATTGGGCTCGCTGACCATGTACAAGGTGCCGTTGTTATCAATCGCCACGCCTTCGGCCCGAGGGATGGTGCTCTTGAGGCCATTGAAGCCACGCAGCAGGGTCATGAAGCTGACCTGTTCGCCCAGTTCATCCAGCTCCAGCAGCAGGTGCGAATCGGCGGAAAGCACCAGCGTATGGCCCGTGCGCGGGTCAATGCTCAGGCCCGACAAGTTGCGCAGGTCGAGCTCATCGCTCGGCACTTTCTGCTTGTTGCCCAAGAGGGTCTGGCTACCGTCGCTTTTCCACACATACATCGCCGGTGGGCGCTCTTCACCCAGCAGCAGTTGCTGACGGCGCGGGTCCCAGGCAATGGCCTCGAAGGCTTTGTTCTGATCTTTGGAAGGGCCAAGGTCGTACTTGGGGAAGTCCTTGATGTTCAGGGTTTTGGTATCGGCATCGACTTTGACGATGGTCAATAAATGATCACGCTCATCGACGATACCCAGCAGGCCGTTCTCCATCACGGTCAAGCCTTCAGGGTTGCTCCAGCCCTCCAGGGGGATTTTGCGCAGCACATCGCCCTCAAGGCTGAGCTCAACCAGAAACGGGTTTTTGCCCATGACTGAAAACAGCGTGTTGGTCTTGGGGTTATACGACAGGTCCGAGGCTTCGTCCTTCTCCAGCCCTGTCATCGGCTTGCCATCAATGACCACGCGGTAGTTTGGCAGCCAGACACTCTCATTTTGATCGTTCTGGCTCTCGAACTGCTCCAGCACCCACAATGCACCCCGGTCGTCCCAATGCAGGATTGACGCGATCCCATAGAACAGCGCAGCCAGCAGAAAAAGCCAGGAATACCAACGCAAGCGAAAGCGCGAAGGTCGCGGGTCAGACGAGGTCTGCAGAGGGTCTGTGGCCATTAACGTGATCATCCAGGAAATTTTGCTACGTCTAAATAACACAAAGCGGGCAAAACCGATTGCCCCTCCCGCGGGTATTATGCAGAGAGTGTGTGAAATTATTGCTAAGAAGCACCGCCCTCGGTTCCCCTTCGATAGAGCGCTGCCTCAACTCAGCCCTTGAACTTACCTGCCCGAATACATCAGCACATCCGTAGGAGTTGTCTTTAATTATTTTAAGTAACTAGCGCGCATTCACCCAACCCCTTTTAAAAATCCACATTTGGTTTAAATGACGTACGACTTGTGCCCACGTCTTTAACACATTCCCTCGCCTGCTAATTATTCACAACCCCCCTAGACTGCCGCCGCTCACGTCACATTAAACGTCTTGCCAGTAGGAACTTTCTGAATATGACTCAGAGATTAATAATTGCAAGATCGCTCCTTGACACTCTTGCACCAAGACTCTTATCTAATAAACAACCAGACTCACCCGCACCCAACCCCACTATTGAACACGCTATAACGGTGCACACGGATTGTTAAACCGATTACTCCGGTAACACAGCACCCGCTCCCTTGGACGCCAGCGTCCGGACTCACTCAATTGCCGTGCTCTGTGCAGCCTTAAAGTTAGACAGGAGTTTACATTTATGCCATTTACCTCACACGCCCAAAAGTTGGCAGCCCCCACACTTGCACAATCGAACAAGCAGACTATTTGTGCCCGTGCTGCCGAACAACTGTTTGTCAGCATCGCGCCCTATATAAATATGGAAGAAGGCGACTTGATTGAATTGTTCTGGGACGGCTGTTATGTATCTTCACGGCAACTTTACCGGGCCGATATAGGGCAACCGGTATCACTTCGAGTGCCTGAAAGTTTTATTCAAAACGGTACCGCCCGTCTTTATTATCGCGTGATGCACATTGGCAGCAGCCCTGCTCTTTCCGCGCAACTTAAAGTACTGGTCAAACTTGACTGCCCTGGCGGAGTGGCCATCGGAGAAGAGAACCAGGGCCTCGCGCCCTTGATGATCCCGGAGCAAATCCAACGCTACGGGGTCAATCCCAGCCAGATGAAACGCGGGGTGCCGCTGACCATCGAGCCTTATCGCAACATGGCTGGCGAAGATGAAATCACCTTGCTCTGGGGGGACGTGCGCCTCGACCTGCCCAAGTTGCGCCACATCGACATCAACAAACCCGTCAGCGTATTCGTGCCCCCTGAAATCATCCAGGAAGCCGGTGAAGACCCAAAACTGGAAATCACCTACTGCGTGATTGATCGCGTGGGCAACAACTCACGCTGGGCACCGACCCGCACGCTGAAGGTGGGCGCCAACAAGCGTTACATCAACTCTGCCCCCCGCGAAATCCTGCGGGCTGCCGAAACACGGCCCAACTGGCGCGACTGACCCTGGCGGGCAGCACGAATCATCTATTCATATTCCGAAAAGTTAGTTCTTTTAATTTTTATACTCAATTAGGGTATATGCACCGGACCACCGGACTCTCTTGCTTTACATCGCGCCGCTCAAGCGGCGCTCCAAAGATGAGGTAGGTATGGTCAGCAACACAATTACCCTTTACGGGGCATTGCGTGCAGCCAAGGAGCGGAACTAATGACTCTCTTGGCAACTGCACAACTGCAAAGCGACCTGGATGTCGCGCCCCTGTTGTTAGCAGCGCACGTCCTGCGCACCGACAACGAAGCCCTTCAAGCCGCCCACGCCCTGGCTGACGCTGCGCGTGAGCACGCCGCAAAACGCGATCAGCAACGCAAGCTGCCGTGGTCACTCATAGAAACCTTCACCCGCAGCGGTTTGGGCGGTATTTCGATAGCCCGTGAATTTGGCGGCGCGCAGGTGTCGTTTGTGACCTTGGCTGAAGTCTTCGCGATCATCTCGGCGGCCGACCCGGCGCTGGGGCAGATCCCGCAGAATCAGGTCGGGCTGCTTAACCTGATTGCCAGCGTCGCGAGCCCTTCGCAAAAAGAGCAGTTGTTCACCAGCGTGCTGCAAGGCTGGCGCATAGGTAATGCGGGCCCTGAGCGCGGCACCAAAAACACCCTCGAATTGAAAGCCCGGATCACCGCCGACGGCGATGATTTTGTGATCAATGGCCAGAAGTTTTACTCCACCGGCGCGCTGTTTGCGCACTGGATCGCCGTCAAGGCACTGAACCACGATGGCAAACAGGTCATGGCCTTTGTCCGCCGTGGCACCCCCGGCTTGCGCGTGGTCGATGACTGGTCCGGTTTCGGCCAGCGCACCACCGCCAGCGGTACGGTCCTGCTGAACAACGTAGCCGTTGAAGCAGAACTGGTGATCGACAACTGGCGCCTGGCTGAAGTGCCGAATATTCAAGGCGCGATTTCGCAGTTGATTCAGGCCGCCATTGACCTGGGCATTGCGCGCGGTGCCATTGCCGACACTATCAGCTTTGTCCGCGAACGGTCGCGTCCCTGGGTGGATGCCAAGGTCGAGCGCAACAGCGATGACCCTTACGTGATCGCCGACATCGGCAAATTGCACATCGAGTTGCACGCCGCCGAAGCGCTGTTGCGCAAGGCCGGTCGGGTGCTCGACGAGGTCAGCGCGGCACCGATTGATGCAGCCGCTGCGGCCCGCGCCTCGATTGCTGTGGCCGAAGCCAAGGCGCTGAGCACTGAGCTGTCGTTACTGGCCAGTGAAAAGCTGTTCGAACTGGCGGGCAGCCGCGCCACCCTTGCCGAGTTCAACCTGGACCGCCATTGGCGCAACGCACGGGTGCACACCCTGCACGACCCGGTGCGCTGGAAATACCACGCCATCGGCGCCTATCGCCTCAACGGCACTTTGCCTGCACGGCATTCCTGGATCTAACGGAGACACCCATGTCACTGATATCCAAACAGGTCCCGGTCATCCAGAGCGATGCCGAGGCCCTGAGCGTAGCGCGTGAGCTGGCCGCCCATTTCAAACGTGAAAGCACCGTGCGAGATCGCGAACGGCGCCTGCCTTTTGATGAGCTGGAACTGTTTTCCCACACCGGTCTGTGGGGCATCACCGTGCCCAAGGCCTATGGCGGCGCAGGTGTATCCAACGTCACCCTCGCCGAAGTGGTCAGCCTTATTTCAGCGGCCGACAGCTCGCTGGGGCAAATCCCGCAGAACCATTTCTATGCCCTCGAAGTCCTTCGGGTAAACGGCAGCGAGGCGCAAAAACAACGGCTGTACACCGAGGTGTTAAACGGCCAGCGCTTTGGCAATGCCCTGGCCGAACTGGGCACCAAAACCGCCCACGATCGCACCACGCATTTGGCCAAGGCCGAACACGGCTATCGCATCAATGGCCGCAAGTTCTACGCCACCGGCGCGCTATATGCGCAGCGTATTCCGACGTCGGTTGTAGATGACCACGGCGTGCAGCACCTGGCGTTTGTGCGCAGCGACAGCGACGGCCTGAACGTGATCGACGACTGGAGCGGCTTCGGCCAGCGCACCACGGGCAGCGGCTCGGTGGTGTTCGACAACGTGTTTGTTGCCAGCGATGACGTGATCCCGTTTCAAAGCGCCTTTGAACGCCCGACACCGGTGGGCCCGCTGGCGCAGATTCTGCACGCAGCCATCGACACCGGCATCGCCCGCGCCGCCTTTGAAGACGCGCTGAACTTTGTGCGGCACAAAACCCGGCCCTGGATCGACGCCACCACCGACATTGCCAGCGAAGACCCGCTCACCCTTAAAAGCTTCGGCCAGTTGAGCGTGCGCCTGCATGCGGCTGAAGCCCTGCTGGAGCGTAGCGGCGAGTTCCTCGACATCGCCCAGACCAACACCACCGCCAGCACCATCGCAGCCGCCTCGATTGCCGTGGCCGAAGCCCGCGCCATCAGCACCGAAGTGGCCCTGAGCGCGGCCAGCACTCTGTTTGAACTGGCCGGCAGCCAGGCCACCTTGGCCGAATACGGCCTTGACCGCCACTGGCGCAACGCCCGCGTGCACACCCTGCACGACCCGGTGCGCTGGAAGTACCACGCTGTCGGTAACTACTACCTCAACAGTGAAAACCCACCGCTGCGGGGGACCATCTGATGAGCAAAAAGAAAATCCTGCTCAATGCGTTCAACATGAACTGCATCGGGCATATCAACCACGGGTTGTGGACGCATCCACGCGACACCTCAACGCGCTACAACACCCTGGAATACTGGACCGAGCTGGCTCAATTGCTGGAACGCGGGCTTTTTGACGGGCTGTTTATCGCGGATATCGTCGGCGTTTACGACGTTTATCAACAGTCGGTTGATGTTCCGCTTAAAGAATCCATCCAGTTGCCGGTCAACGACCCATTGCTGTTGGTTTCAGCCATGGCCGCCGTCACCAAAAACCTCGGTTTTGGTTTGACCGCCAACCTCACCTACGAGCCGCCGTATCTGTTCGCACGGCGCATGTCGACCCTCGATCACCTGACCCGTGGCCGCGTGGGCTGGAACATCGTCACCGGCTACCTGGACAGCGCAGCCAAGGCCATGGGCCTGACCGAACAAGTGGAGCACGACCGCCGTTACGACCAGGCCGACGAATACCTGGAGGTGCTGTACAAACTCTGGGAAGGCAGCTGGGAAAACGACGCCGTGCTCAACGATCCGGCGCAGCGTATCTACGCCCGGCCCGACAAAGTGCACAAGGTCAAACACGCGGGCGAGTTCTATCAGGTCGAGGGTTATCACCTCTGCGAACCGTCGCCACAGCGCACCCCCGTGCTGTTTCAGGCGGGCAGCTCGGACCGTGGGCTGGCCTTTGCCGGGCGCCATGCCGAATGCGTGTTCATCAGCGGGCAGACCAAGGCCGCGACCAAACTCCAGGTCGACCGGGTGCGCGCCAGCGCGGCTGCATCGGGCCGCAACCCGGATGACATCAAAGTGTTTATGGGCCTGAACGTGATCGTCGCGCCGACCGAAGCCCAGGCGCTGGCCAAGCGTGAGGAATACTTGGCCTACGCCAGCGCTGAAGCCGGGGTCGCGCATTTTTCCAGCTCCACCGGCATCGACTTTGCCGATTACGAGCTGGACGAGCCGATCCAGTACGTGAAGAGCAACGCCATCCAGTCCGCGACCAAAGTGCTGCAAAACAACGACTGGACGCGCCGCAAATTGCTCGAACAACACGCGCTGGGCGGGCGCTACATCACTGTGGTCGGCTCCCCTGAACAGGTCGCCGATGAGCTGGAATCGTGGATCGGGCAAACCGGTCTCGACGGTTTCAACCTGACCCGCATCGTCACGCCCGAAAGCTACGCCGACTTCATTGATTGGGTGATCCCCGAGCTGCAACGCCGGGGCTCTTACAAAACCGCCTATGACACCGGCAGCCTGCGGCAAAAACTGTTTGTCGAAGGCGACGCGCACCTGCCTGAACGGCATACCGGCGCTTCTTTTAGACCTTAAAAACTGTAGGAGCGAGCTTGCCTCGCGATCTTTTAAAGATCAAAAGATCGCGAGGCAAGCTCGCTCCTACAAGACCGAATGATGCCCTTTTGACCGGAAAAATTTCATGAACAAAAAACACGCTCTGGTTCTCGCGCTCGGCCTGTTCAGCAGCCTTGCCTTCGCCGCCGAAAAACCTCTCAAGGTCGGCACCACCGCCGCCTTCGCCATTCCGCTGGAAGCCGCCGTGGCTGAAGCGGACAAACAAGGCCTGAAAGTTGAACTGGTGGAATTCACCGACTGGATCGCCCCCAACGTCAGCCTCGCCAGCGGCGACATTGACGTGAACTACTTCCAGCACATCCCGTTTCTGGAGAACGCCAAGGCCGCCAGCGGCTTTGATCTGGTGCCGTACGCACCGGGCGTGATCAACAACGTGGGCCTGTATTCGAAGAAGTACAAAAGCTTTGATGATCTGCCCACCGGCGCCACCGTGGCCATCGCCAACGACCCGATCAACAGTGGCCGCGGCCTGCAATTGCTGGCCAAGGCCGGGCTGATCACGCTCAAGCCCGGCGTGGGTTACAAAGCCACCGAAGAAGACATCACCGACAACCCGAAAAAACTGAAAATATTGCAGGTTGAAGCCGTGCAACTGGTGCGCGCCTACGACGATGCCGACCTGGTGCAGGGCTACCCGGCTTACATCCGTCTGGCCAAAACCTTCGATGCCACCTCCGCCATCCTGTTCGACGGCATCGACCACCCGGAATACGTGATTCAGTTCGTCATCCAGCCCAAGAGCAAAGACGACCCGCGCCTGGCCAAGTTCATCGACATTTACCAGCACTCACCGGTGGTCAAAGCCTCGCTGGATAAAACCTACGGCACCCTGTACCAACCTGGCTGGAAGAACTGACGATGAACCTGGCCCTTGATCGCGCCCGACTCGACGAGCCGCAGCCCGATGCCGTTCGCACCGAACTGCACCCGGAGCTGACCAACGCCCACGTGCGCTTTATTGGCGTGGGCAAAACTTATGACGGCCGCCAAGGCCCGGTAGACGCCCTCAAAGGCATTGATCTGGCGATTCAACGCGGTGAAATCTTCGGCATTATTGGCCGCAGCGGCGCCGGTAAATCGTCGTTGATTCGCACCATCAACCGCCTTGAACAGCCCAGCAGCGGGCGGGTGTTGATTGATCAAATCGACATCGGCGGGTTTGACGAAGACAAGCTGGTGGCGTTGCGCCGCCAGATCGGCATGATCTTTCAGCACTTCAATCTGATGTCGGCCAAGACCGTGTGGCAGAACGTCGAGTTGCCGCTCAAGGTAGCGGGTGTGCCCAAACCGCAACGCGAACAAAAGGTCCGCGAACTGCTGGAACTGGTGGGTCTGCAAGGCAAGCACACGGCCTACCCGGCGCAACTCTCCGGCGGGCAAAAGCAACGTGTGGGCATTGCCCGCGCACTGGTTCACGACCCGCAGATTTTGCTCTGCGACGAGGCTACCTCGGCCCTCGACCCGGAAACCACCCAGTCGATCCTCGGCTTGCTGCGCGAGATCAACCAGCGCCTGGGCCTGACCATCATCCTCATCACCCACGAAATGGCGGTGATCCGCGACATTTGCCACCGCGTGGTGGTGCTGGAGCAAGGCCGTGTCGTGGAGCAAGGCCCGGTGTGGCAAGTGTTTGGCGACCCGCAACACGAGGTCAGCAAAACCTTGCTCGCACCCCTGCAAGACAACCTGCCCGAGGCGCTGCAACACCGCATCAGCGCAACGCCACAGTCGTCGCAATCAAGCGTGATTCTGCGTCTGCGCTTTACCGGCGGCCAGGCCCAGGAGCCCGATTTGGGCGCGCTGTTTAACGCGCTGGGCGGCCAGGTGCGTTTACTCCATGGCGGCGTCGAGCAGATCCAGGGGCATGCCCTGGGGCAACTGCTGCTCAGCGTGACCAGCGCCTCACTGGGGGCAGAAGAACTGCGCAAGCGCGCAGAACAATGGGCACAACAGGTCGAGGTGCTGGGCTATGGGGTTTGATCGTTTATGGCAGGGCGTGATCGACACCTTTTTGATGGTCGGCGTGTCGTCACTCATTGCGTTGATTCTGGGCATTCCGCTGGCAGTGATTCTGGTCACCAGCGGCAAGGGCGGCATCTATGAAGCCCCGGCGCTGAACAAAGCCCTGGGCGCGTTTGTAAACCTGTTCCGTTCCATCCCGTTTCTGATTTTGATGGTGGCGCTCATTCCGTTTACCCGGCTGATTGTCGGCACCACTTACGGTGTGTGGGCGGCCGTCGTGCCGCTGACCATCGCCGCCACGCCGTTTTTTGCGCGCATTGCCGAAGTGAGCCTGCGCGAGGTGGATCACGGGCTGATCGAAGCTGCCCAGGCGATGGGCTGCAAACGGCATCACATCATCTGGCACGTACTGCTGCCAGAAGCGTTACCGGGCATTGTCGGGGGTTTTACCATCACCATCGTCACCATGATCAACTCCTCGGCCATGGCCGGGGCGATTGGTGCCGGGGGCTTGGGCGACATTGCCTACCGCTACGGTTACCAGCGCTTTGACACCCAGGTCATGCTCACCGTGATTGTTTTGTTGGTGGTGCTGGTGGCGGTGATTCAGCTCGGCGGCGATCGTTTGGCGCGTGTGCTGAACAAACGCTGAGGTATAGTCGGCGGCAACACCGCCGCCGACCGAGCCTGCAATGACCCTGGACCCCACCACCCTCGAACAGATTGCTGCCACCACCCTGGCGCATTACCAGCAGAGTGCCGAAGGCTTTCGCGAAGGCACTCGCGACCACGACGTCAGCCAGAACATCGACGCCTTGCTGCGCCACCTTCAGGGCGCGGCGCCGTTCACGATTCTGGATTTCGGCTGCGGCCCTGGCCGCGACCTGCAAGCCTTCACCCGCTTGGGGCATGTCGCCATCGGCCTGGACGGTACCGAGCGCTTTACCCAAATGGCCCGCGAAGACAGCGGCTGTGAAGTGTGGCACCAGGACTTTCTCAAGCTCGATCTGCCGGCTGAGCGCTTTGACGGCATCTTCGCCAACGCCTCGTTGTTTCATGTCCCGACCCAAGCCCTTGAGCGCGTGCTGAGTGAACTGCACGCCAGCCTCAAACCGGGCGGCGTGCTGCTCAGCTCCAACCCGCGCGGCGACAACCGTGAAGGCTGGAATGGCCAGCGCTACGGCGCGTACCACGACCTCGAACACTGGCGCGCGCTGCTCACTGCGGCGGGTTTTACCGAGCTGGAACACTACTACCGCCCCACCGGCCTGCCCCGCGACCAACAGCCATGGCTGGTGAGTGTTTGGCGTAAGTAACCCCTTTTTTTGTAGGAGCGAGCTTGCCTCGCGATCTTTTGATCGTTTAAAAGATCGCGAGGCAAGCTCGCTCCTACAGTGGGGTGGTGTGTTTATAGCCAGATGGCATCCCAGTGAGGGTAGTCACCCAAACGCTTGACCAAGCCTGCCCGCAAGGGGTTGGCAACGATATAGCGGGCAGCATGAACCACATCTTCGTCATAACGGATTGCCCGGTCGTGATAGCCCTTTTGCCAAAGCTTGAGCGGGCTTCCTTGTGCAACGCCGATGCTCATGGCAGCACGTGATTTTGTCCGTTGCATCACCGTTGAAAGACTGGCGTGCTTGAGCTCGATCAGCCAATGAAAGTGATCCGGCATCACAACCCACGCCAGTGATGTGACGTTACGTTCTTGATGAGTTCGCTTCAGTTCATTGACCAATAAGCGAGCAACAAGAAAATCACTGAAAAACGGCTCACGATTCTTCACCACTGCAGTGACCAGATAAATACGGCCACTTTCGGAATATCTTCCTGTTCGTAACCGACATCCATGAGCCGAATCTGCCATTCCCTTTCCTTGTGAATAAGCATCAAAAGAAAAAGGTTAGTGTCGTCGCGGCAATAGCGGAGCACGCCTGTGGTTCTGAATATGTCCAAAACCCTCTGTAGGAGCGAGCTTGCCTCGCGATCTTTTCACCCATAAAAAACCCCGAAGGGCTCGCGCCTTTCGGGGTTGTGGGTCTTGGCATGGGTTACAACTTGGCGATGGACACTTCGGTGGATTTTACGAAGGCGATCACTTCGCTGCCGACCACCAGTTCCAGCTCTTTGACCGAGCGGGTGGTGATGACGGAGGTGACGATGCCGGAGGCGGTTTGTACGTCGATTTCGGAGAGCACGTCGCCCAGGACGATTTCTTTGATGTGGCCTTTGAATTGGTTGCGAACGTTGATGGCTTTGATGGTCATGGTGTCGATTCCTGTCTTGAGAAAAGTAGGTTTAAAGCGCCCAACGCAGTTGCGTAGGCAGCGGTGCAACAGGGTCTGGCTCTGGTGGCGAGCCAGGTAAAGCGAGCACTCGGTGAAGCACTTCGGTTTCCAGTGCCGCCAGTCGATGTGAACCACGCACCCGAGGGCGCGGCAGTTCGACGGTGAGGTCGAGCCCCACTTCACCGTCTTCGATCAGGATGACCCGGTCAGCAATCGCAACCGATTCGCTGACGTCATGGGTCACCAGTAATACGGTGAATCCATGCTGGCGCCACAGGCGTTCGATCAGTTGTTGCATCTCGATGCGGGTCAGCGCATCCAGTGCACCCAAGGGCTCGTCCAGCAAAAGCAAACGCGGTTGGTGGATCAAGGCGCGGGCCAGCGCTACACGCTGCTTTTGCCCGCCCGACAAGGCCGCCGGCCATTCATTGGCGCGCTCGGCCAGGCCGACTTCTTCCAGCGCCTTGAGGGCTTTGGGCCGCCAGTCGCCTTTGAGGCCAAGGCCCACGTTGTCGATGACTTTTTTCCAGGGCAGCAAGCGCGCTTCCTGGAACATCAAGCGTGTGTCTTCACGCGCTTCTTGCAGCGGCGCGCTGCCGGCCAGCAGTTCGCCGCCCGTGGGCTGGTCAAGCCCGGCCAGCAGGCGCATCAAGGTGCTTTTGCCACAGCCGCTGCGGCCCACAATGGCGACAAACTGGCCTGCCGGAATATGCAGATTGATGCCACGCAGCACCAGACGATCGCCAAAGGCTTTTTGCAGGCCCTTGACCACCAGCGGGATGCCCTGACGCAAATGCGGAGGTTGTTGAGCTGTCATGCGGCACCGCCTTTTGGCACTTGATAAGCCGGGTGCCAGCGCAACCAGACACGTTCCAGACCTCGGGCGGCAGTGTCTGCCAGCTTGCCGAGGATCGCGTACATCACAATGGCCAAGACCACCACGTCGGTCTGCAGGAACTCCCGGGCGTTCATCGCCAGGTAGCCAATGCCGGAGCTGGCGGAGATGGTTTCAGCCACGATCAGCGTCAGCCACATAAAGCCCAGGGCGAAGCGCACGCCGACCAGAATCGACGGCAGCGCGCCCGGCAGGATCACTTGCCAAAACAGGCTAAAACCCGACAAGCCGTAGCTGCGCGCCATTTCTACCAGCGCCGGATCGACGTTACGGATGCCGTGATACGTGTTGAGGTAGATCGGGAACAAAGTGCCCAACGCCACCAGAAAAATCTTCGCTGACTCGTCGATGCCGAACCACAAAATCACCAGCGGGATCAGCGCCAGGTGCGGCACGTTACGGATCATTTGCACCGAGCTGTCGAGCAGGCGCTCGCCCCACTTCGACAGGCCGGTGATAAAGCCCAGCGCCAGGCCGATGCTGCCGCCGATCGCGAAGCCCACACCGGCGCGCCAGCCGCTGATGGCGAGGTGTTTCCAGATCTCGCCACTGCGCACCAACTCCACGCCCGCTTCGATCACTGCAATGGGTGAGGGCAGGATCCGCGTCGACAACCAGCCCGCCGACACCGACAACTGCCACACCGCCAACAGCAACACGGGCAATGCCCAGGGGGCAAACGTGTGGGCGACTTTATGAAGGCTTGTAGCCTTTGCCGTACTCATGCTCGCCTCAGCTCTGCGACGCAGCTTTAGGGAGGATGTCGTTGGCGACCATTTCGCCAAACGGGCTCACGTAGCCTGCGCTTTTGGGCAGTTCCGGGCGCTCGATGTCCAGGTGCGGGAACAGCAGTTCAGCCACGCGGTACGACTCTTCCAGGTGGGGATAACCCGAGAAAATAAAGGTGTCGATGCCCAGGTCTGCGTATTCCTTGACCCGCGCCGCAACGGTTGGGCCGTCGCCGACCAGTGCCGTGCCCGCGCCGCCGCGAACCAGGCCCACGC